>DAOWFD010000326.1 GCA_030638185.1 Candidatus Aegiribacteria sp. | reverse complement strand
AGATCAGGATATTACGCCGGCTTCAGGGCAGTCAGGCTCCTGAACAGCAGCTACTCCATAGCTGAAATGTCAGAATGGTCCAGAGAGAGAGTTCACGCCGAAATAAGACAGGCTCTTCAGCAGAGTTAGATATTATGTATATCCTTCAATCAGCCTCGAAGTTGCTGCAGCAGAGGAGGGAGGAACAGTCGATCAAAGATCGATACCTTGATTCAACAGTACCAGTGGAATTCTCTTATCTATTTTCTATAGTAAAGGAAATAAACTCGTCCCATTCATTCTGCCACAGGCTCATGAGTTCATCTTTTTCAGAATCGGTCATGGCGGCATCTTCTATGGAGTTCATGATCAGTCT
The DNA here is from genome assembly GCA_030638185.1 of Candidatus Aegiribacteria sp. Lineage (GTDB taxonomy): Bacteria > Fermentibacterota > Fermentibacteria > Fermentibacterales > JCC-6 > Aegiribacteria. Next base: position 2,453 of record DAOWFD010000326.1, on the reverse strand, counting down.
CTTCACATCGGAAAGAGACAGATCCCAGGCAAGAACCGCAACTGTGAAGTCGAAAGTAACGCCGGTATAGCCGAACATCGCAGGATCGTCAGGGCTAATGGATATTCTTACCCCGTTGCGCATAAGAGGAACAGCAGGATGATTCCTCAGGTCAGGTACGTAACCAAGGATCTGGTTGCTTACCGGGCATATTTCAAGTGGAATTCCTTCCTCTGCGTACATTTCTGCAAGTTCGGGCAGCTTTGCAAGCTCAATACCGTGGCCTACTCTTTCAACGCCGAGAAGATAGGCATCAATCAAATTGTTGTTCACATTCCCCGGATATGGTCCCAATAGTGAAACCGGGGAATCGGGTACACCGGTCGGGAAACTGCTTTCACCATCATGCAGGAACAGAGGGAGTTCGAATCCGTATTCAGCCATACTGTACTCACGGGCCTCTTCCATCATAGGTGCCATGTAAAACGCTGTAGCGCCCTTATCTTCTTCGGAATAAACATCAGCTCCGACAACAATACCCGGGTACTGTACCATAAGGTCGGCTGCTGCTTTCATACTGCTGACTATTCGTTCACGGAAGTTTTCAATCGTTTCGCCGGGAAAAAGGTATCGGGAATCACAGTAGATGATTCTTACGCTGATATCAATTCCCTGTTCCGCAAGGCTGTCAACCACGCCCAGATAAAACTCAACACTTGCAGCAGAAGGTGTATGGGCACGAAGCTCTATATGCTGTACATTGTCTATAAGTGCATAAACGTACATAGCCTGGTAAATATAGTGGTAAGCTACAGCAGGATCAGTAAAAAGCCCCCCTACTCTTCCAAACATCTGCTCGAATTCAGCCCAGACATCAGGAAGGTACTCATCATCTTCATCAATGACGATGTAGTTAATCAGGCTGTCACGCATTGCGGCTTCATCGAAGGCTGAAGCAAGCATTTCAGAAACATTCAGCCATTCACTTTCCGGAACGGAATCCATGAACAATTCAAATGATCCGTATGAAGGATTGAAGTAACAGTCATCACGTACTGATACCAGATCGAAAAGTGCATAGTAATCGCCCATTGCGCTGGGGTGTACATGCAGAACAGCACCTTTGGGCATATTCAGCAGAAGCTCGTACAGCCCGGTATTCTCATATTCTTCCTTTACACATGGAAAGAACTGGCTGGCCCATGGGTTCCAGGGTTCCTGCTGAGCAGCAGCCTCATCCTTTAGCTCTTCGAATATTGAATCAGCGATCATTTCCTCAGAAGACAGTTCCATATGATTAACTGTCTGACTGAGGATCTCAGTTCTGGCTTCAACGTAACCCATCGCTAAAACGACTACGAATATTGCATTCATATTATTTATTCCTGTGATAAATCAGCAGTAATCATTCTCAGCACGGGTTCCCGCCGGGGTGACCCGTGCTGAGAAGTACGAAATAATCTAAGGCAGCAGCAGCAGGTTCTTTACGCTGTTTGCTGAACCTATCCTACACCTCGCGAAGTAAATTCCCGAAGTTGCAGGGCTGCCATCTTCCAGACAACCGTTCCATATTATCAATGCCTCGCTCTCGCTGTTCTCTTCGGCGCTGAGTCGGCGCACGAGGCGGCCATTGATGTCGAAGATGTCAACAGTCGGATCCCCTGAAATCCCGCTCCAGTTCAGCTGCAGGGTTACAGCCGAAGTGAATGGATTCGGCATTGCCTGAAGCTGAAGGGAGTGTGGTGCAGACGCTTCCAGGTCTATTCCCTGGCTGCCATCGGCACTGAAAATGTAGTTGGGTCCTCCCGTGCTGGATACACTGGCGACAACGAGAATAATCTGGTCATCCGGATCGGTAAGACCTGCAATATACAGCGCGCCGGTCTGTGTACTTCCTTCAAGCGCCATGCGCAGGACTTCGGTCGTACCATTTCCGTGGAGCGCAAGACCCCATACGGCGAAGCTGTTTGTGTCGTTACCATCGAAGGACAGCAGAAGGTTATCGAATTCTGTCAAATTCTGAAAGCGGTAGTAGTCGGTCGCCCAGTGGTTGACCGTTCTGGTAATATTAGAAACGGGATAGGTCGAATAGGTCCCGGCTACATGGAATGGGGGAAGGTCATCGCCGAGGTAGCCGAAACGGCCGTCCTCCAGGGTCGTGTCATCAAGGAAGTTTGCTACTGTCCAGTCAGCGAAGACATCGGCGAAGTCCTCGGTGTAACCGAAATCATCCAGTACTTCCTCGTATCCCGCGATCGAATTTGCCGGTTCGTTTACTACCGCTAATATGCTGGGATGACCGCCGTAGCGCTCGAAGAAGTAGAGTGTCCAGAGATAGGTCTGGATGTAATCGGACCAGTAACCCTCCCATAATGTCAGATCGTTGTCCGGTTGGGTGTTGAATCCAGCGATGTAGTCGGGATTTCCGTAGAGCCACATGGCCAGCTCCGCGAGTCCCTCATCCACCCAGGTGT
>DAOWFD010000078.1 GCA_030638185.1 Candidatus Aegiribacteria sp. | reverse complement strand
CCGAATTTACTTTCAAGATCAATGGTATGCAGAAGCAGAGCCATTACTTCAAAACGGTAATCGAACAAGCCGAAAAGGGCTCCTATTCCCACATCGTCAACCCCGGCTTCCATTGCCCTGTGAAGGGCGTAAAGCCTCCAGCGCATGTTTCCCTTCAGAGTATCGGCAGGATGAACACTGCGGTAGGTTTCCGGGTGGTAGGTTTCCTGGAAAACCTGAAATGTACCTATTCCTACCTCGGACAGCTTCCTGAGATCCTCTACCGACAGAGGTGCCGCATTGATGTTGGCCCTTCTTATCTCATCACCGCCATGCTTCGTCTCGTATACGACTTTCATAGTATGCGCTATGAAATCAGCTCCACTGGCAGGATGCTCACCGTAGACCATGATAAGCCGCTTGTGGCCCTCGGCGGTAAGGGCTTTCACCTCAGCCCTTATCTCGTCATCGGTAAGGCAGGTACGGTTAACCGCCCTGTTCTCACTTCTGAATGCGCAGTAGGAACAGTTATTAACGCAGTGATTTGATATGTAGAGGGGCGCGAAGAATACAATCCTTCGGCCGTAGACCTTCTGTTTAATCGAAAGGCCTGCAGCGAACATCTCCTCCCACAGTTCTTCGGTTCTGCAATTCAGGAGAGTTGCGGTTTCAGGGGGTTCCAGCCTTTCCAGTTCAAGTGACCGGGCTATAATATCCCTGATCCTTGAATCCGGAGGATTCTTCTGTTTCTCCAGCTGATTCCAGATCAGTTTCTCATCTACGAAATCCCTGCCGTCATCAAGATATCTGTTGATCTCATCCTGCTTAACCACGGAATCGATCCACTCTCTATCGCTTTCCTTAAGACTGCCCATACTATCGTACCTTATCAGATGTAACTTTCTCTATAATATCCGTTACAATGCTCTCGAAGTCCTTGGCGAATTGTGAATGCCCATAATGGTATGCAAAGGGTTTTCCGCTGTCTCCCGAGGATACTATTTCAGGTTCTATGGGAATTCTTCCAAGGAAGGGAACTCCCATCTCAGATGCCATTTCCTCCCCGCCACCGGAACCGAAGAGTTCCGTTCTTTCATTACAATGGGGACAGACGAATCCAGACATATTCTCTATGACTCCCAGTACAGGCAGCTTAAGAGCGTGGCAGAACTGAATTGAGCGCCTTACATCGGAAAGGGACATTTCCTGCGGGGTGGTAACAATAACAGCACCGGTAGGTTCAGGTATGAGCTGAACGACCGAAAGAGGTTCATCACCGGTTCCCGGAGGGCAGTCCACAATCATGTAGTCCAGCTCCCCCCAGTTAACGTCTTCAAACAGCTGTTTGATTACATTCATCTTCATCGGCCCGCGCCAGATCACAGGATCGGTCCTGCTGCTTAGCATGAAATCCACAGAAATGACCTTGAGGGATCCAAGCTCAGCGGGGTTCAGCTTTTTCCCATCGGGTGATGTGAGTTTCGTTCCCTCCATGCCCAGAAGCTTCGGAATGCTGGGACCATGGAAATCCGTATCCAGGAGCCCGGTAGCATACCCCTGAAGTGAAAGCGAAATGGCCAGGTTGGCGGCAACAGTGCTCTTGCCCACGCCACCCTTGCCGGAAAGAACAAGGATGCTCTTATCCGCCGGGGATTTTTCAAGACTGTATTGGGCCATCTTCTGGTTACTCATAATGTTCGTACCTTTCTGATAATGGATATCCAGTTCAGATAAAACCGGTAAAATATAATGGTTTTCAATGAATTACGCATGCAGAACAGTGTTCCCGCACATTCGTTCCCGGGAAACCCCATCAGCGTATTTTCCTCAGAGAACAGCTTACCACCACCATTTTTCGGAATGTCTTGTCAGGATATCCACGAAAAAGAGCAGTCATTCAATGAGAGACCACAGAGGTATTGCCTTGGTGGCTTTTCATGACAATGATTACAAATACAGTGGAGGTAATTCTCATGGATTTCAGTAAGTACAGTGCTGTTCTGTTCGATCTTGATGGTACCCTTATTGATTATGCAGGTGCGCAGAAGTATGCGGCGGAGCATATCATGGAAGTGCTCGATCTGGAGAATTCCAGTGATACACTGAAGCAATTCCTTGGATTCCTTGAGGGTAATGTCATTCAGGACTTCGAAGCCTGCAAGCCATCGGCCATCGAACCCGGTTCCAGCGAAATGCGCCAGGCTTTCAGGAAAGCCGGGTTAAGCGTTGAACCCGTTGAATTTATCGAACTCTACTTCGAAGGGCTGGAGGAGCATGGTGAACCGCTCCCCGGTATTATCGATCTGTTGAAGTTACTCAGGGAAGAATTCACTATTGGAATTGTCTCCAACGGCCCTGGATCTGTCCAGCGAAAACGGCTTCAGAAATCCGGACTGATGGAGTTCCTGGACCTCATCGTATTGAGCTGCGAAGTGGAATCCGCAAAACCGGATCCTGAAATACTCCGATATGCAATGAAACTTGCGAATTCAAAAACGTATGACACTCTATTCGTCGGTGACAGTGCAGGCAGTGATATGGGAGCTGCCAACGCAGCTGGAGTTGATTTTGTATTCGTGCAGCCTGATGGGGATTTTTCCGCCCCGGGACCCAGGGTGCTTGAACTGAGAAAAACCGCGGAAATGATGAAGTACCTCCCGAATGAAACTGTCTGAATCTCATTTGTTGACATTTAGTATATTCACATATTCTCGAACTACGAAAGGATGAATATGAAAATAACTGTAGTAGCTCTGCTTGCACTTTCAATGGCCGTCTCCGCCGGATTTGTGGAGTTCGGAGCACATGCGGGAGCCCTTTTCCCCTCCGGTGACGGAGGTGATGCTTTTTCCACAAGCCTCATTTTCGGAGTAAACATTCTGGCCCATATGCCCGTCTACGCCATTGAGGGAAGCATCGGCTACGGGATTCTGCAGCCGGAAAACGATAGTCTTGATTTCTCCGCCAGTCTAATCCCCATCCTGGCTGGTATAAGAACATATAGCGGACCCATCTTCTACGGAGGCGGAGCCGGAATGTATATATCTTCTGTAAGCATCGGTTCTGTTGATACTAACAGCGAAGATTTTGGCGCCTACGGAAATCTAGGGATGATATTCCCCGCCGGTTCCATGGATATAGAAGGCAGCATTAAATATCACCTTGTTGACTTCGATACGGATAAAGCCTGGTTCGCGCTTACGGTAGGAACTTACTTCTAGATGATCTCAGAGCTTTTCAAGGGCACGGAATCCCGTGCCCTTTTTCTTTTCAGGTTATACTATTATCCCCTCATCCCTTCTCTTCCTGTACTTTCTGAGAAAAAGGATACCTGAAAGAATAAAGAACCCGGAAGAAACCAGGAACGCTTCTGAAAATCCCCCGAAATGCAGCAGAACGCTTCCCAGTATCGGTGCAAAACTGGCCCTCAGGGCGGTCATGGTAACATGCAGGCCCTGATATGTGGCTTCCTGGCCCGGAGGGGCGAAGTGCATGCTGGAAATGTTCCAGGATATTCTCACACCTGCCATGCCCACAGCGAAGATGGCGTAAGCGATATAGAAGAATGCTATACCCATATCAGGAATCCAGTTGCCGAAGGCCATCGAGAGGGGGTAGAAGGCGAGAAGCAGGCATACAATGCCGGTGAATCTGAAGGGATGGAGTTTTTCAAGCCGGACTCCCAGAAAAGGAGAGAGAAGGAGTACTCCCATTTGCCCGATCACACCCTTCGCCAGAGCGTACTGTTCGTAATCCAGTCCGAGCCTGTCTATTGCGAAGAAGGGTATAACGGGCAGGATCATGAGAAAGGCAATACCGTATATAAAAAAGTAGATCTCGAACCAGGCGAAATCCCTGTCATTCTTAAAAATAGCCCACAGGCTTCTAAAGAAGTGTACTGATCCTCTGCCGGTGGATTTCTCCGCTAAGCTGGATTCCATGCCTTGGGCCATTATTGAAAGGAATACAGCCTGTCCTGCTCCGAACAGGGCTTCGACCAGGAACAGAATTCTGTAGTACTGGAAATCCATATCCAGCAAAGCGCCTGCAAGCATTGCCATAGGAAGGCTGAAGAGGGTGAACGCGCTTGTCCACCATCCGAAGAGTCTTGCCCTGTTACTCCGGGAGTACCGCTTCTTCATGATGCTGTTCTGAGCAGGCAGGATGACGCTGTTTGACGCGAAGAAGAAAAGGAGGAGCAGCAGCATCAGATTGACATTTGAAGAGAAGAACATCAGCGCCACAGGAAGCCTGGAAAGGACTCCGATAATAAGAACTGCCCTGTCGTACCTCCCCCTGCTGTCAAGCCAGTGGTTTATGAAAACAGCAAGCATGTTGCTGATCGGCCAGAGCATCGTAAGGGCAGTTATCTGCCAGGCGGCGGCATTCAGTCCATTTACGGCGATGTATTCATGGTTTATAACCACTCCCATGGATACTCCGCCGAAAACGGCGGATAACAGATGGAGCTTGAATGATTTTCTTTCATCCCCTCCCAGGGGACGGAAGAATCTCCTGTCGCCATTGCCTGATCTGAAGGACATCCATGAGAAAAACTGCATTACTTAACTGACTGGTGGTACTATTCTCTTAGCTACAAGGACTTCCATAACCTGTCCAGCGCACTCCTCAGCTGAAAATTCATGGGTTTTCAGAACAAGTTCAGGAGAAAGGGGCTCTTCGTACGGTGCTGAT
>DAOWFD010000394.1 GCA_030638185.1 Candidatus Aegiribacteria sp. | reverse complement strand
GTTGATGAGGATATTGATCCCACCAATGAGGGGGACGTCCTCTGGGCGGTTGCTACTCGTTGTGATCCGGCAACATCCATAGACATTGTTAAAAATTGCTGGGGCACTCCCCTTGATCCTTTATTGCCGCCGGAACAGCGGAAGGAACTGTTTTCGAATTACCGTGCATACACTAATCCTGGCGGGTTGAACGTGTTCTCGGTCTTTGTGAAGAAACCGTTCATCGGGAAAGCCCCCGATGCGGAGAAAACTGCATACAGGTGGATTTCAGGAGAACTTATGACATACTACCATGAGTGGAAGATAGAATACTCTTCCGAGGACATCTTTGACTGCATGTCAAGCGGAGTGCCGCATCAGCACGCGGTCAACAGGATTATTGCCAGAAAAGAAACCGGTTAGACAACAGGAATGATACAGCGAATCCATATTATTGGAGCATCTGGATCCGGGACAACGACTCTTGCAAAATCCGTCGCTGATGGGCTGGATATGCGCAGAAAAGCAACGCATGAGAAATGGATTTCAGAATTGACGACTCCTTTCATTCGTATTGAAGGAATACAGTCAATCGAAGAGAAGACCGGAATCATTAAGCAAAGAATTTTACTTCACCAGCCGGGAGGTATGGAATGAAATCTCTTTTCAGTTTTGTTTTTCTGTCCGTATTTGTTTTTTCGATTATACTTTTTCCTAATAATGCCTTCGCAGATGATTACGAAACTTTTTCTTTCGTAGTATTTGGCGACAACAGACTCCCGGGATATTTCCCATTCAATGTAAATCAGATTGAAGAACTCGAGCGGTGCTTTGAACAGATTATGCTGTACGCTTATGGTCCGGATGCTCAGCTGGATCATGAGCTGAGTTTCGATCCAATGACCGGAGAACTTGACTGGTTCAGGGTGTGGCCAGTTAATGCACCTGATCTCTACTCCTTATCAGTATTAAAAAATGGATGGCCACGTCTGATGCTTCGTGGACCAGGTGCGAATATTGTGTTGCGTTCTGAAGGACAGGCCTGGGTATACAACAGTATCATCGAGGATATCATGGAAGGAGCAGATGATCCTCTATCAGGTCCGTCTTTCTGCCTCAATACAGGTGATATGACCTATTTCGGTTTCTTCGGAACATCCAGAGATGAGAGTCCTTTCTGGAGTGATTTGTATGAGCGATTCCTGACCAGGCTTCCAGAAAGTAATCCAGAGGGGCTTCCAGGCCGGTATTTTCCCGCTTCCGGGAATCATGAAACCTGGCTGGATGAAAACCTCGATGGTCTCCTCAGTACGGTACCGTACTTGCGGGAAATGGGTTTTACGGTCGAGAACCGGGTTTACATGTTTGATTTTGAAGGTTGTCGGTTCATCTTCCTTGATACTGGTGATATGGATTACCGGAATCCGTCAGAATGGGGAGGTAACCATCCGGGATTCCAGGTACAAATGAATATTTTATCCGGCTGGCTTCAGGAAGCTGTTGATATTAGCAGCAGACAGGTTTTTATCACGTTTCATAATCCTGCATTCTGTCAATCCGGGTTCGGACCATTGCCCGAAGAACACAACCCGCATTATTACATAGAACCTTTTGCATCTGATCTGAGCATTACTGTGTTTAACGGGCATGTACACACTACGGAAGTGTATGAAGTTGAAGGGATCAAATATCTTGTCCTTGGGGGTGGAGGCGGTGAACAGGGGCATGAAGCAACTCCTCAGTCAGATGACTATCCTGAGGAAATGTACTGGAGAAGTAATCAGAGAGTGGAGGACTATAACTACCTTCTAGTACAGGTAAATAGTGATGGGTTGAATCTGCAGCTTCAGCGCTTTCGTCCAGAATCCGAAAATTCTTACGAATCTGTGGAGTTATATAGGTAGCACTTATGAAATTTCCCTATCCAAAACTAACACCGAAGCTTGATGAGATAAGATGAACGGAAGAAAACCGGTTAAAGTAATATCATTCGATGGTGACATGACCCTGTGGGATTTCGAGAATGTCATGTGGCATTCTCTTTCAATTACTCTCAAAGAACTGAGGCGTCACATTCCTGGTCAGGTGTCTGCTGATCTGACCGTGGACAGGATGATAGAGATTCGTAACTCAGTTGCAGCCGAACTAAAGGGAAAGATTGTCAATCTTGAGGAGATCCGGTTTTATGCATTCAAACGCACTATTGAATTCCTTGGCTTCTCCGATGACACACTTGCGACTAATTTGAATGACCTGTACCTGAAACACCGGTTCGAGGATACCGAGCTGTATCCGGACGTCATTCCAGCCCTGGATATCCTCCGTTCGGATCTTACCATCGGACTCCTGTCAAATGGCAATGGGTATCCGGAACGATGCGGACTTCCAGACCGCTTCAGCTTTGTAATATTCTCACAGGATGTCGGAGTCGAGAAACCTCACTCAGGAATGTTTCTCGAAG
>DAOWFD010000420.1 GCA_030638185.1 Candidatus Aegiribacteria sp. | reverse complement strand
CTTTAGTGGCAAGTTTGGCCGGAACGAGCGGCAGGTTTGAACCGGAACTGGTGGCAAGTTTAAACCGGAACAAGTGGCAGGTTTGGCCGGAATATGCAGAAATTACGCCACATCTGTTGCGCGCAATTGATATCGCAGTTGATAAAGTCGATTTGATCGCTTTCGGAAGTAAGTACTTTCTGCACTTTTTTGCTATTCACATAATTGCCAGTTTCAGGGAGCAGCAGGCATATCCACTGATTATCAGAATGTACAGGCTGCCGACGGATCAGCTTGAAGGGTTGTTGGGGGATGCTCTATACGAAAGTCTTCCCAGAGTTCTGGCTTCAGTTTACGATGGAAATATTGAACCGATCAAGTCGATCATTGAAGATCCATCATTGAGTGAATAAGCCCGTGGAAACGCAATAGCTTCACTGCGTTATCTTGCGCAGGAAGACATCATACCGCGAGAGAGCGTTATTGAATATTATGGGCGTTTATTCAGGGGAGGCCTTGAAAGAGAGTACTCAAACGTTTGGAATATGCTGGTATCGGAAGCCGCAGATATATATGCGAAATCACTTGAAAAAGAAATCTATCGTGCTTATGAAGATGGTTTGATGGATCCTGATTTCATGAGCAGGAATGAAGTAGATCAGATTTTTCGTATGCCTTTGAAGGATGCCGTTCAACTGGTGAAGAACACTCGAGGCGGGCTGATTAATGATGTTCACAGTTTCTTGAGAGGCTGGGCATGCTTCAATCCTGAACCTGTGATGTCAGGAATTAATACGGCGAATTCAACGTTTCACGATTTCGGAACCTATATTCGCGAAGGCCCTAAAACAGGCAGGAACGATCCATGTCCGTGTGGCAGTGGTAAAAAGTACAAGAAATGCTGCTGCAAGTGAGAAAAAGTAATCGAATTGATTTGATTATGAAAGGAATATCATGGAAGAAGAAAGGGAGAAAATCTGCTTTAACTGCAACAGCTATTTCCCAGATACTCTGGATGAGCCAACGGAATATGGCATTTGTGTCAATGAAGAGGTTTTCGAACCTTTTCTGGATGAGCTGTTTGAGAATCGGAAGAGTGCGGCCTGCCGGAAATTGGTAGAAAAGAGAAAATTCACAGGGGAAAAGAAAGCCTGCGATAACTTTGCTGAAACTGAACAATATGAGATCGACGACGACAGTATTCTGGGAGTAGCACTGTCTCGGTGTATTGAATCCAGCAAACTCGACACAGAATCAATCGAACAGGAAATAGCGATTGAAAAATTCAACAGGATCGACTGGAAATCAGAGCCGGTTGATCAGTTTGTGGAGCAACTGCGCAGTTCTGACCCTGACGAGCGGGATTCCGGTATATCAAGCCTTGCGGGATATATCTCGATGGGAAACCGTGAAGCGTTTAACGAGCTGTTCAGGTATTTCCGAGAATTGTCACCTCCAGCAACAATTGATGAAGTTCATTTCAAGCTGGAAATGTTAAGAAAATTTAATTACCCCGAGTTTCGGACGGAGCTTATTCCCGAGTTGATCAATGAACTGTATCGGACAGAATCAAACAATACAACCAGGCAATGGATATCCGAGATATTCAATTTCCTGAAATTATGTCCGGTTGAGGAAGTAGAAGAACCTTTGAAAAATATGCTGAAAGACAAAAGATTCAGTTACAGGCTTAAAAAGAAGATGAAGAGAATCCTGGGTATTGAATCGAAAAAACAGCAGGAGAATGATAAGGATTATTTCATCTCTATTCTATCCGGGGAATAAAAGGGAGAGCGATGTTGAAAAAGAATAAAAACCGTTTTGCTGATTTGACATGGAATGAGATAATCGAATGGGCAGGCAAGAGAATTGCGTCAAGAGGCAGGAGTTACCAGCAGAACGGTCATGTTTCACATCTGGCTGAATCGAATGATGGAGCTTTGATCGCGTGGGTTAACGGTACACGCCGATATGCCACGAAGGTCTTTATCTATGCTCAATCGGGACTGCTCGGGTCGAAATGCAGCTGTCCATATGAATTCAACTGTAAACATGGCGTTGCCACTGTACTCGAATATCAGAAGCAACTTGAAATGCGGGGGAACATTCCCGAAGTGCGCCAGAATGATGAACGCTTAAGAATCCTCAGGACGGATGAGTATTACGATGAGTTGTTTGGCGGGGAGAAAACTCGTTCAAATACTGACTTGCAGGATTTAACGGCATACCTCAAGCCGAAGAAAATGAAGCAGCTCAGCGAGCTTCTGCTTGAATTCGCAGACCTGTATCCCGATGTGAAGCGGGAACTCATGGACAGGATGGAGCTTGAGTCAGGCAGTGCGGTGGAAATGGTGAAACGTCTTTCCCGGGATATCAGCAATCTGGATACCTCCCACTATTACGATCCATACGAGGATGAATATCCCGATGTGGATATTAACGATGTAACCCGAAGACTCGCAGAACTTCTCAAGACTGGACATGCAGACGAAGTACTGGCTATCGGTGAAGAACTGATAGCGGTAAGCAATAATCTGGTCATGAACTCTCTGGAAGATGCTCAGTACATTACAGAAAGCTATCCCGTAATTGCCGCGGCATTGGATCAGTCATCCATGGACCACGTTGATAAACTCGAATGGGTTACAGATGTAGAGCTGAAGGATGAGTATAACCTTTGCCATGAAATAACTGAATACGTGAAAAGAGAGCATGGAAAGACGAATTGGAGCAAACTGGCAGATCGGCTGCTTAAGCGATTGGATACGTTCGAAATCCCTGATGGAAAAGCGGACTACAAACGAGAGCATTTCACGGATATGATTATGCTGACCCTTAAAAAAGCTGAGCGCGGTGATGAGGCTATTACGCTGGCTAAGACAGAAGCCGGGTTGAACTACAGTTACGCCAGACTTGTGGAAATGCTCATTGAGCGAAAGGAGTATGACAAGGCTGAAACCTGGATAATAAAAGGACTCGATCATATCGTGAAGAAAGGAATTGGTGGGGCTCATATTCTCCGGGAGCATCTCAAGAAAATCAGGTCATATCAGAATGACTGGCCGAAATCTGCCGCGTATAGTGTAAATGAATTCATCCTGAGCCCATCAGAAAGAAACTACTCGGCCTGCAGGGAATCAGCGGTCAAGGCAGATATCTGGCCGCAGACAAGGAAGTATCTCCTGGCTTATCTCGAAAGCGGAATCCTTCCGTGGGAAAAATCTGACTGGCCTTTGCCTGATACAGTACTGCCCAGGCCCGCTGGAAATGACAGAAAGAAGTTTCCTGTTGTTGACGTACTGATCGATGTGGCAATTTCTGATAATGAACCGGACCGGGTTTTATACTGGTACGACAGGAAAACTGAAAACCGTTCAGGATTCTTTTATGGTAATAACTCCAGAATTGCGGAAGCAGTACTCTCTTACGCGCCTGAGCGGGCTGCGTCCATCTGGAAGCGAATGGCGGAAGCGCAGATTGATAAAGTAAATGCCAGTGCTTACGAAACTGCTGCCCGGTATCTGCTGAAAGCCAGACAGATTTTGACACGAGAGAATAAACTTGAGGACTGGAATCTTTACTACAAGGCGCTGAAAAGAACTCATAAACGTAAAACAAGGCTGATGGAAGAGTTGAGCATGCGTGTCGAATAAGCACTGTTTTCCGGGCACAGACAAATGGAATCAGCACTTTATTCAACTACGGGCATACTTCCAAAAATTGAAGAGGTGCTTGATACTCGCAACTATCGCAGGGTTCATCTGTTACCAGGTTCAAATGTGTCATCAGAAGAATACAGCCAGAGGTGGCAAATCGTAGCTGAAGCCGGACTGGAGTCCGAAGTATGATCCCTGCCGCATATAATTGTGATCCTGAAGTTGCCAGGAACACCGTATCAGAAGAGCTTATCTGCAAACTCGATGAAGAGATGGAATGATCGACATCACCGGCATCACCAACGAGAATGAGTTCTATACTCATCACTATCTTTCAGAAAGCACTTTGTTTATCGGATTCGTATCCTTTGCATAATCATGAATTGCTGGAATTACGTATTTGGATTAAGGATAAAATTCCGATATTGTTCAATCTGATAAGAAATCCTTAACACAGACAAATGCGATTGGAATAAATGAGCATAACCGGAACCGCACCGGAACAGGGACAGCTCGTACATCTTCGCAATAGGTATTTCATCGTTGAGGATGTTATCCCGCATGATACGCCCGGCAGTATCTCCGATAACAAGAGTAAGCCTTGAATGCATTGATGATGACAGGCTCGGGGAATCCCATGATGTGATCTGGGAACGCGAAATACAACCCAAAATCATAGAGCAGGTTTACAGCCTGAGAAGCATAAGGATGTTCCCGCTTGCAGTAGAGTTCATACTCCCATTTAGCATGGAAGGGATACAATCCTGATGCCCCGCGGGAAGATGATATTGACAATGTGTATCCAGTTGGCTACAATTGATTCATGATTGAAATCCGCAAAACTGAGACTTATACAAAATGGTTCAATTCATTGCGTGATATTCGAGCAAGGGCTCGAATCCTGGTACGGATTGAGCGCCTTGTGGCTGGGAATCCTGGCGATGTCAAACCTGTTGGTGAAGGCGTTTCGGAGCTGCGGATTAATTATGGACCCGGCTATCGGGTGTATTACATAAAGCACAGGCGTGAGATAGTAATTTTGCTGGCTGGTGGCGATAAGCATACGCAGATCAGAGATATAAAAACTGCCTTGCGGCTTGCAAGGAACCTTTAGGAGCGTATTATGAACAAAACTATCACTTCCCGGTACGATGTAGCTGAGCACCTTCGTACCCCTGAGGAAATGGCTGCATATCTTGAGGCTTGCCTTGAGGACGCAAATGGGGATGCTGCTTTCATTGCCAAAGCCCTTGGTGATATCGCTCGTGCCAAAGGCATGTCTCAGGTGGCACGTGATACAGGCCTGTCTCGCGAAAGTCTTTACAAGGCACTATCCGGGGAGAGAAACCCTGGATTTGACACCATCCTGAAAGTCATAAGAGCATTGGGTATGGAATTGCACGCTGAAGCAGCTCTCGTGGCTGATTCAACGGGCAAATAAAGGTAAGTACATGATAACGGTGCCTGACAGGCAGGAGTTGCCTGATGTTTGATCCCCGATGCAACGCATTGATATGCATACGGAACGGATGGAATCTGTAGCGCTATCAACTGGCTGACAGATTTCCGTAGCCTGCTCGGTGGGACTTGCGCATTGAAAGCATAAGATGCATAGTATGTCCAGTAATAGTGGACATACACGTAAGAAACGTTGAATATATGGATGTTATGACCTGTCTTCGAGAAAAGGTACCGGGAGAAGTCTTTGACTATCAGGTTCTAATGGACTGCCTTTCCCGTTACAGGAAGCCCAGAGACGCGGTGACCAGGTTGCTTTCAAATGGAAGGATAATCCGGGTAAAGAAGGGGTTATACTGCTTCGGGCAGACATACAGAAGGGCTCCCATATCAAGGGAGTACCTTGCAAATCTAATTTATGGACCTTCCTATGTAAGCCTTGATTATGCACTTTCCTACTACGGTATGATACCTGAGCGCGTACACTCCATTACTTCCGTTACCATCAATCGTTCTCGCAGCTTCGATACCCCTGTAGGACTGTTTTCCTACCGAACTCTCCCTGATTCGAAGTACGCAATTGGAGCCGTTCTCGACTCAGTCAGCGGCACATCTTTCATGATAGCGTCCCCGGAGAAAGCTATCGTTGACAAGGTATGGACGGACAGGAGATTCAGCGGCAGAAGAATATCCGATTATGAAGACTACCTGACGGTCGATCTGCGCATCGAACGCGCCGAACTCGACAGGCTTGATAGGGAAGCATTGCACATCATTGCAGAATCATATGATTCCGTGAAGGTGAATAATCTGGTTTCCTTTCTCAGACGAACGGGGGGCTGATATGCATGATGCAGTTCGTGGAATGCTTGAGAAATACAGCTGCAGAAACAGAGATGAGTACATAAGCGCTCTCCGGGAGATCTTGCAGGAGGTAACTCTTTTAGGGCTATGGAGGAGCAGGTTCTTCGAGCATGCAGCCTTTTACGGAGGTACGGCCCTCAGGATATTGTACGGTCTTGACAGATTCTCCGAAGATATGGACTTCAGTCTTCTGAAGCCGGATCCTTCATTCTTAATGAAATCCCGTGGTGAAGCCCTTAAAAGGGAGATAAGCAGCTTCGGATTCGATATGAGTTTCCATCAAGGGCATCGAACAGAGCGGAGTACAACTGAATCCGCTTTCCTAAAGGGCAACACACTCACTAACCTTATTGAGATTAAAGCGCCGGAGGAACTACTGAGGGATATGCATCCCAATACGCTCCTCAAGATAAAACTGGAAGTTGATGTTGATCCGCCCGGAGGATTCGAGACAGAAACTCAATTCGTTCTCCAGCCGATTCCATTCGCCGTGCGTAGTTACAGCCTGCCAGATCTGTTCGCGGGAAAGATCCATGCCGTCCTGTGCAGGAAGTGGCGGAATCGAGTAAAGGGCCGTGACTGGTATGATATGGTCTGGTATATCGGACGGAATCCTGAGATCCGACTGAAGCACCTGGAAGCCAGAATGCGGCAGACCGGACACTATACTGAAGAAGGAATACTGACCCTGGAAAAGTTACGGGAACTTCTTCTCAATGCAGTGGAGGAGTTGGATGTGGAACAGGCCAGACAGGAAGTGACACCGTTCGTCAGAGATCCCCGTGGGCTGGAGATCTGGTCAAAGGAGTTCTTCAGCAGGATAATTGAGCGTATTGTGGCGGTTGACGAGATATCCGTATAACTCCACTGCTTGTCACTAAGTCGGGACCAAGTTGGGACTAAGTTAAAACCAGGTAAGTACAATATTAACCGTCCTTCTTACCGAGATTGAAGGGAAACCCGGAGAATGATCGACCTCACCGGCATCACCAACGAGAACGAGTTCTATACTCATCACTATCTCTCGGTAATCCTCGAGAACGATCTGAAGGAGCCTTGGAATAATATCAATATCCGGAATTGTTTTGTAAGAAATATACCCCTATATTCCTTACAGATTTTACTGGGAGAGAACAATGCAATCAATTGAAAACAAAGTAATTGCAAGGATATATGGATACGGTAAGGGTTGGGCATTTTCCCAGATTGATTTTGCCG
>DAOWFD010000266.1 GCA_030638185.1 Candidatus Aegiribacteria sp. | reverse complement strand
TGGTACCACTACACGAAACGGTCACCGCTGCTCAGAAGTGCTACCTCGACCAACGGCAAGCTGTGGCTGGTGCTGATACCCACGTCTTCATTTCAAGGCATGGCTGTGCACTCACCTACGGGATGATCAATGGAACATTTCACTTCTTGGTCAGATCCATCAACATCCGTTTGAAGCACGGGCAACAGCAGCCGTGGATTCACGATCTTCGACATAGTTTCGCTGTTCGCGCTCTCGAGAGCTGCACCGGTGGACGTGATCGTATCGCGCGTCACATTCTGGCTCTGTCTACCTATCTCGGTCACGCCCACGTAGCGGATACCTACTGGTACCTGCAGGCGACACCATTCCTGATGACCGGAATTACGGACGCCTTCGAGGCCTTTTTTCATGGATGTACGCAATGACCGACATCGCTCCGCACATTGCGGCTTTCCTGCGCCAGCGGCTTCCAGTTGAGCGGGCAGCAAGTCAGCATACCTGCGATGCGTATGCATACGCCTTCCAGATCCTGTTCAATTTTACCAGCCAGAAGTTCGGAGTCTCCCCATCAGCCCTGAAACTCGAGCAGATTGACGCGCCACTTGTGCTAGAATTCCTCGAACATCTCCAGACTGAGCGTGGCAACCGCCCGCGAACCCGCAACGCTCGGCTGACCGCCATCAAGTCGTTCATGCGCTTTGTCGAGTATCGCGTGCCTTCAGCGCTCGAACAGGTCAAACGGATACTCAGTATTCCCGTCCAGAAGACCGACGTGCGTCTGGTCGCCCACCTCACCACCGAACAGTGCAAGTTGATCCTTGATGCGCCCGACCCCACAACACGGCTCGGTATCAGGGACCGAACAATGCTGCACCTCTGCGTCACCGCCGGACTTCGGGTTTCCGAATTGATCGGGCTTCGTCTTGACGATGTCTCATTTAAGTCGCCGTACATGAACCTGCATGTACGCGGCAAGGGCCGCAAGGATCGGATTCTCATACTCTGGAAGACAGTCGCTGAATCGGTGCGAGCTTGGCTGGCCGTTCGTGGTGAGGCGCTTGTTCCCGAACTCTTTCTCAATGCCCGAGGTAAGCAGATCACCCGCGCTGGCTTCGAGTATCTCCTACGAAAGCACGTAGCTAAATCCGGCGAGCACTGTCCATCGTTACTGGAAAAGCGGGTCTCGCCCCACGTTCTCCGGCACACTTGTGCACTCAATATCTTGCAGGCAACGGGAGATATTCGCAAAGTCGCTTTGTGGCTCGGTCACGAGAGTATCCAGACAACGGAGGACTATCTACGGGTTGACGTGACGGAGAGAATTAGTGTGCTCGAATCGGTGACGCCACCCCAGCTGCGACCAGGCAGGTTCCGCCCGCCGGACAAGCTGATCTCGTTGCTCAGGGGCTGAAGAATATGCGGAGTAGACTGCGGAAACCGATAGTGCCAATAACCTGAAATCACACGCACTTGCTACGTCCCATAGCCCTTTGCTCCGCATATTCCTGTACTCCGCATATCCGCGACACTTGCAGGAAAAGGCTCTCAGATACTCAGCGCCGCAGTCTTTACACCTGATCCTCGCGAAGCCGAAATGAAGATCACCACATTGCAGGCACTTCCTCACTACTTCATCGGTGACGGGACGCCAAAAACCGTAGCGCTTTGAGAAGCGTTCGTCATACACATCACTGAATTCCTCATAATGGGAATCCAGCAGGTCGGAATAAATGAGTGTTCCTCGGTTGCCTGGGTCTGTACTCGTCCCTGGTATACGCAGAAAGCGCCCACCTATCACCTCCCGGTGAAAGGTGAAGCGCCTGACAGCCCAACCTCACGTCAGGTGCTTTGCCGATCATGATCCGTGATATTCACAAAAGGTGAAGCATACATTCAAGAACGGCTCACCATTAATTCCTGAGTGGTGTATACGGATGTTTACGTATAGAGTCAAGTATGTTTGCAGTTAATCAGTCTTGCAGCGGGAGGAATCTGAACGCCACTGGTTACGACATGATGACCTTCGGATTCGCTGATGAGTTGCCATGATTGCAACAACCTTCTTCCTTCTCAACATTCAGCGTAACCAGCGCTGTAAACAGATGGCTTAATCCTTTGCAGGCGTCTGGTTCATGCTGTTGTTCACACTGCATTGTATTTCGATGCTTGTTGTATCATGGTGTATTAACGGAATAGATTGGATTATGAGGGGAGACATTTCAACGGGTGACAACTGGGTAACTGCCGTATCCATAAGTGGTGACGGAGAGACAACAGCAGGGGAAACACTTGCGTTCAGTCCGTATTCGGGCAGGCTTGTTGCAATTGACTGGCCTTCCCCCGGAACGCCATCCATAACCTGGCAGTATACGGATTACGCTGACGAAGTATCGTCCATAGATATCTGCTTCGATGGTTCGGTTCTTATAGCCGGAAGCAGGGGAATGTTCGATGGTACCGAAAGTGACGTCGTAACAGTCCTGGACAGCGCAGGCGGAGTAATATTCAACCTTCTGGACGATATCAATGAACCCGGTTCCATCTACGGAGTATCTCTGAGCGAAGATGGTTCTTTCGCGACTGCTTCCGGAAAAGCTGTGCATGCCCGAGCGATGGGAAATGACGGTGAAGTCTATGGCATTCAGATATCTGAAGCAGGTAATCATGACGTTGCAGTCGTAGCGATAGCTTCACCTCAGGCAAATCTTGAAGTAGGCAATATCGTAGTATCGGAGGTTACCGTCTCGAATATAGGGATGAACCAGGAATCATTCTCAGTTCATGCCATGGGAGATGCTGAGCAGGTCGTATTCTCGGAATGGACCGTACCGGAGTATGGAAGCTGGATATTCACATCGTACACCGAGCTTGTCGGGGACACATACCCGCAAAAAGATACCCTTTGTACAGGCACAAGCGCCTTCCATGATGCAGGAGCATGATCAATAATCTGCCCCTACCTCGAGAATACGGTGTTCCAGCAGATGGTTCCCACAGTTGAGGTATCGAATACTGGAACGTACCAGGATCTTTCAGCGTTATACTTGAGATACCCCCTTCAGGTGGTTCCGCGGTGTACATCGATACCGTAACAACGGCTATGCTTAATCCCAGTACTTAGACTGTTCTGTACCTCCAGGCATGGACCCCGCAGGAATTGAACACCTTCACTTCGGTACTTTCAGTTGATGTCACAGATGATTACAATCCGTACAATGACAGCACTTCGGCAATATTTGACATATCCCACGAGATAATCTACGCTGACGGCTCCTACGAATCCTTCTACTGGGTAGGCTCCGAGGATGATGACATGTTCGCCCTTAAATTCACACCGGTTCTTACCCCTCCCATGACCATCACAGGTGCCAGGATGTACGTTAACAATACTGATCCATTTGAATGGGTAGCCGTCTGCTCCGATGACAGTGGACATCCCGACGTAAGCAATCCGATTCAGATAGAGTACAATCCGGGTGTCTCTTCAACACCCGCCTGGCTCGAGATAACTTTTGATATATGGAGGAACAACTCTGATGACCTCTGGCTTGTCGCAAAATGGTACAATGCAAAAGCTCTGGCTGTGGGAACGGATATGGATAACCCTGTTACTGGAAGGTGCTGGTGGAACAATATACAGAATGGCTGGGTTAATTTCACCAACGGGGATTATTCATTCCGGATGACAATGGAACCGACAACCGGAGCCGGGGAGGGCGCAGAGATCCCTGCCGTATACGATATGGGTTCGCCCAGACCAAATCCTTCCGCCGGATGCGTATCGATACAGATGAGCGTTCCGGAGACCGAAGGGCCGGTAACTATCTCCGTATACGATCTTTCGGGAAGGTGTGTTGATACGGTCGTGAACGGAATCTTCAAGGCAGGAGAGCATAATATCGTATGGGACTCTTCCATATCCTCAATCTCTACAGGAGTCTACTTCCTTAGAATGGACGCTCCCGGTGTTACCGTGACAAAAAAACTGGTGGTTATCAGGTAAAGCAGTATTAAAGGAGAAAGTTAATCTGAAACCGACCATACGACCTGAGAAATCCGCAGTCATACATCGATGCTGACACATACGCACTGATTACTGGCACATGCCGGGATAGGGAAGGCAGGAACTCGTAGCACTGAAAGCGGGACTCAGCCTGAACAACACCGTTCATGTCAGACTGAGTCCCTTGATCATTTTCAGACTATTATCATTGATCCAGCAGGATGAACTTCACAGCTTCTTCAGGATGTCCCTCAAGGACGCCCATATATATGCCTGAAGGCATCGTGGAACCTTCCAGCTCAAGACGGACCTCCGCCTGTCCCACCTCAACCGGCACGCTGGAGATAAGCCTGCCAATGAGGTCGTACACGTGGAAGGTGTGCTCCGTGCCGCTGTCGAGTCCAGTTAGTTTGAAACAGACGCCTTCTGAAGACCTGGCTGGATTTCCCTCGGGGAGTATCCTCACCGATGTTGCATCCGCGCCGTCCTGGAAGATCTCTTCTGTCTCCTCGAACCAGACCACTTCCCATCCACGGTTCCAGTTCCTCTCCAGTATCCATGGCCGCCTAGGACCCAGGTCGATCAGTTCCACATTCTCGCCCAGCATCGAGAGCTCGTACAGGTACCTAGTGTTGACCTGAAAGGATATCCAGCTGTTCCCGCAGGGCTTCTGGGCCCTAACCTGATAGACATTCAATCCGGTCTGGGGTGAATGGAAGGCATGCATGAAGACTGTATCCCCGATTACCGCAATGTCCTCCCTACCGATGCAGTATGTACCCGTGAGAAGGCTTACCTGCCTGGCGTACGCAGTGAAGAGCGGATCCGCAACTTCGCCGTTTACACCATTCCACCAGTGCTCGAAAGTGAATCCCGCTGGCACGCCACCCCCAACCGTAACACCATCAAAGTCCAGATCGAACATGACCATGTTATGCCGTCCGTTCACCGCCTGTTCCGCATTTGAGCTGAGCTGGAACGAGCAGTGGTTCACCACGGTCATGTACTCCGACTGTATGCATTGCGCCCAGTATGGTGTTGATGCACCCTCGAGACACTGAGTCGGAATGTCCATGGAGAACTCGTTCAGTATTTGCTCGTACAGGTTGCTCCTGTCCGAATAGTACTTGCCTCTCCAATGGGCATAACCGGGATACAATTGGATCCAGTAGTCCAGGGTCGGTCCGGGATTGAGCGGATCGTTCCTTACGGTGAAAGGGTGCCAGTCGATGGCATCCGGAGTAACACCCCTTGCCTCGAATTCATCCAGTACCGCTTCCATATAGGCAACAAAATCCTCTTCATCGTCAAGTCCGACCCAGTAAGGATCAACAGGAAAATACCCGTAATTCTCAAAGTATGGCTGACCCATCAGCCCGAAAGGCATCACCGGGTCCGCGATCTGTGCTTCGAGAACCTGGAGACAGCCTATGTGGAAATCCACAAGAGCCTCTATCTCCATATCCGGTCCGGGAAGGTTAGCATATGGATAATCAGTCTGCCCCGCCCAGTGAAGGTCCACCTCCTGCATCAGATTGAAATGCGTTACTCCTTCTATGTTCACCTGCGCGAGCAGTCCACCAGGTTTGTACCGTTCGACCGCATCCTCAAGTTGAGAGAAGTAATCGGGTAAATACTGGAAATCGCAAAATCTCGCCACACTCTTGTCCCATGGCATGAAAGTCGGGAATGCGGCCTGGTCTATCCTGAGATGCACTTCCGTCCCTGCATCCCAGGCGGCCCTTATGAGGCTGTCTCCCCTGGCCCAGTAGTAATGGCCTGGAACTACCGATGCCTGTTGCTGAACCGGAACGGAATTGATTGTCATTCCCGCGTTGGCCAGTACTGTGAACGCGTCCTCGAAGGAAGCGTACCATGGCTCGCTGAAATCCGTTCCGAACTGCAGAGGGTAATCGGTCGCCATGCTGATAGCCCAGAACAATATAGTAATTACAAAAGTGTACTTCATTAGTCTACCTCGCCTGGTGGTAATAGACAACATTGTGACCGACCATAGCGCAGAACAGATCCTGCTTGTACGAAATGAAATATTCAATCCTCACATTCACCGGAAGTGATCCCGGAGATACGTTCCTGATAAGGGACAGAAGCCCCCTGTTCCTGTCACAATGGAACTGCACGGGATTGCCGTTTACCGCCACAAACTCTACGTACTCTATCGGAAGGCCACCGTTGAGAAGATAACTCTGGTTGGATACCGATTGAATGACTGTCTCATTCGTTAGTATCAGACCGTCTGAGTTGATATCGCCAACAGCAATTGCAGTAGTCGACCTGTTCGAGATTCCGCTGACCCATATTTCTGACAGTTCAGGCTGGTCGGCTGTCCAGTTATCAATCGTAAAGACTCTATTGGAAGCATGAAGCATCGTCCTGTCATTCTCAGACGAAGCCGGGTCGATGATTCCAGGTGCCGCAACTATTATCTCGGGGCCATTGTCAATGGCCAGGTCTATATCTGCATAGTACACCCTGTACACAGGATCGTAGATCTGCCCTTCGGTGCAGGGCAGTAGGATAGGTTTCAAAGTCAGATCCAGTACTCCATTCTCACATATGCCTCTCCGCAATACAGAACCGGAGTTTCCTATCCAGTCTGTCAGGCCGTCCTCATTCAGGTCAACAGCCCAGTTGAACCTGCAATTATAGGGCAAATCGTTCGGCCACAGCGGATCCGGGGGGTATGTGCTCCCAAGTTCCTCCAGTTCATAAATATCTATACATGCCCTCCCAGTGATCATATCATCATTGTATGCCCATCCGGCAAGCATCTGCATGCCTTCTTCAGCTACGCCATTTATACCAATGAACTTGCCTATGGCAGCAGTGGTATTATTGCAAACCCCGAACACATCATCAGGAGATGTGGACAAACCGCCATCATCATGCTCATAGAACAGAAGCCTGAAACTCTGATTAGCAGTGACCAGTTCAAGAAGTCCGTCCCTGTCGTAATCCATGGCCTGTATCGAGTAGGTGTCCTTCGAATCAGTGGATGTCCAGCCAGGGGATTCCGACAGGCTGCCATTATTGTTGTAGTAGATATAGTTGTGCCCGTCTCCGGGAAACCTTATAACGGTACCGGCTATCACATCCATGAAACCATCGTTGTTCATGTCACCAGCAGTAACGCACTCGAAACATGCCAGTGGTGAAGCTTCCCAGTTCTGATCCCGGGACAGGACACCGTCCTCATTCAGGTACAGGTACAACCGTGCGCCATTCTCGTAGTCGTACTGAGCGGTAACGGCATCCAGGTCATTATCGTTGTCCACGTCGAACAGGCAGACATCCATCGTAATCCCTGAATCGGTGCTCTCTATCCAGTTCGGTTGAGTGGTATATGGCATCTGAAGCTGGATCGAACATATCGCCACCATAGCAACACATGTGAACATAAAACTCTCCCTCCGGTCTATTGGTATTTCTGTATCTTCAAGATACAGCCATATCTAGACTTAGATAAGGAACAATCACTGGAAATCCATGAGATTCGGACACTAACTCGAATATAGAACTATTTCATCGATAGAACATCCAAATAATCCAGGCGTGTCCAAAATAGCTTTCTGATTTAGTAAGTTTGCCCTTCACAACATGAGTAAACCTGCTCATGTTACTATGGTTATAGAATCAACCAAACCATTGAAGGGCACATGAATATGATACCTAATATCAGCTTCTTCAGCCAGGTGCTTCAGAAGCTCACCTGCACGTTCTTTGGAGCGCATTGGCTGCGTCTCCCACGCCGCTACAAATAAAGCCTCGGCCTCGTTGAGCTCAGATTTAATATAATCGGGAACGTTATCCTCGCACACCTCAACAACTCCCGGAATCGCACGCAGGGAGGTCATGGCACTGCGCCTCAGTCGCACTACCAGAAGGCGGGAGGAAACAACGTGGACCAGAGCTGCACACCGACGAACATTGGTCCGTGATACCTCAGAGCCATCCACAAGCACAACGAGTTCAGTTATCTGTTGCAGGTCATTCATTTTATATCACACAATCCAACAAAATGATAGGAGTTTTGTTTTTTGGGTAATTCTGTACAGGGTAACAAAAATGTCTCCCACATGTTTTCAAAGGGGATTTTGTCCTCCCAACTTGGCATTAATTATAGCATGTAAAATTGGATGTATCAAGTAATAAATGGTTCTCTCTTCATTTTTAAAGAACAGACTATAACGATGGCACCTTCAAATAATAGTTCGCGGTAGGAATGCTGGTTACCCGAAACACCCCCCGCACAGTCCCGGACTTATGGGAAGTACATTATTATGTGGAGTTTGACATACCCAATCCCTTCGCTGGCGAGTTTAAGCCCTGATCTGCTCCCCATAAAGATGAGTTCTTCAGTCTT
>DAOWFD010000413.1 GCA_030638185.1 Candidatus Aegiribacteria sp. | reverse complement strand
TTGCCATATGGCATGATTTCCATTCAATGGTGACAGGTAATACTGATGAGCTGGCTATTGAGTTCGTCCGAAACGGCATCATTGACACGGCTTACGTAACCCCCGGGGAGTACGACGGGATAATTCTGACAGGTGTTAACCCTCTTCTGCCTTCAGAGAGAATCCGGATTCCGTTTTTCAAAGCCATTGTGGAGGGAGTAAGATCCTCAGGTGAGGGTACCGTATATGTATGTACCACGCTGTTCAGACTGTTTAGGAAGCCTGCGGAGCTTGCCGAGAGCTCAGGTGGTCCGATTTATGTGGCCGAAACTCTGGGGCAGCAGGCCCGATTGGGATTACCCAGTTACCTGTACACTCTCGCAAGCATATCCATGGCGATAATGATATTCAATCTTCTTCCGATACCGGTCCTTGATGGGGGACACGTTGTCATCCTTGTCATAGAGGGTATCAGGGGAAAACCTATTTCAAAGAAGAGTGTCCAGATAATCCAGCAGACCGGCATGATAATCATACTGATGATCTTTCTCCTGATAGTCTTCAAGGACATATCCAGAGTACTAACCAGAGTTCGATAGGGTAAGGTTTTTCATTTGAGCATTATTATCAAAATATATTTAATATTATTCCAGTCAGAGAAATCCCTTCCATAAGAAGAATAATGGCAAAGCCAATAAGGAACATGCCCAGAATTCTCATCGTCCATAGATAAGCTGATCCGGAAAGAAACCCACGTGATCTCCCAACAAGCAGAGCAATAACTATTTTTGACCCAACGACGAAAAAGAAGAAACACAGAACAAAGGCAAAGGATACGGCCAGGGATTGTTTTGATGCTTTGATGATTGTGGGCACTCCGACTGAGAACCAGAATATGTACGGATGCGGACTGAAAGCGTTTACCAGAACACCTTTGATATATGACCTTGGTTCTTCACCGGATAATTCGAGATTGACTGGCTTCTGGCGAATACTGTTGATTCCAAGGACAAACACAAAGGCGGCACCAATAAATGAAATCACACCTAGCACAAAATTTGACTCATCCGAATAGTGAAAAAGAAAAAGAGCGATACAAATGATAGGAATATCGGTGATCAGCGGTGCGACAGCTATTTTAATGCCCTCGCGTACATTGTATCTCACGGTTTGGGTTATCACGATGGCAAGCAATGGACCGGGTGAAACGCCGGCCGACAATCCAAGAATGGTCGCGTAACCTAGAAAAGCCCACATGGAATCTTCATTCTCCTGACGTAGTCACGGCTTGCCGGTCACCTTCGGGTCGCGAATCTGACCATCAGATGGAAGTAATGGCACTGCTTTCCATCAATCAAGCTAACCTGCTGCAACTCTTTTGCAAGCTTCTTTCGATCTGGTTCTCCTGCTTTTTCTTTTTTCAAACCGCATCGTTCTAAATGATTGACTTCAGAAGCAACTTCACCTGCTTCTTCGAGAAGCCTTGTGGTTATTCTAAAGGGGTCATCGTCACCCCCAAATCTATTATTAAGACCTTTGGCTATCATGTAGATCTTTTTCATCACTTCTTGTTTTCCTTACCATATAATTGGTTGAATCGCAGTTATTGGTTTACCTGACTAAGCCTAATGGGGTGTATAATAGCTTGTCAACATTAATAACTTACATATGCGGTACAGATATGTCCGCATATCACTCTGGATATCCTGGATCTGGCTGCTTGCGTATACAACTGGTAGTGTCAGGGGGAGGATACCCTTGGACTGTATAATTCCGATGGAGAGGCGGGATATTCTGTAAACCCGTTAAATAGCTTATCTATTACTGGCAGGAAGGACAGGAGACAATGAGCATAGAGATTATACCCATCTCTCTTGGATTCAGCAGAAGTTACGTGCTCTGGGGAGACGGGATTATTGCTGTTGACTGTGGCTGCCCCGGGAAGAGCAGGAATCTCATCAATGGGCTTGAAGCGGCAGGGATTGTTCCCGGAGAGGTGAAACTGATTGTTATAACTCATGGCCATTCAGATCATGTAGGATCAGCCTCCGAGATCAAAGAAGCCACGGGAGCGAAGCTTGCAATGCACCGCAGTGAATCGAAGTGGCTGGAGAATCCTGTCATGCCTGCGCCTCCGGGGGTCACAACGTGGGGCAGGATGTTCATGTCACTTCGCAGATACATTATGCCGGTTGAAGAAGTAAAGGCAACAGACGTTGATCTTCTGATCGGGAATGAAGGCATTTCACTTGAAGAATACGGAATTCCAGGCGATGTCATCTGAACACCCGGTCATACCTCCGGTTCCCTCAGTGTACTGCTTCATTCAGGTGATGCTTTTGTCGGTGATCTGGCCATGAACATGTTTCCCCTTCGATTATCACCGGGGCTGCCCATATTCGCTGAGGATATGAGCGCAGTAATAAAAAGCTGGGAACTGCTGATCGATAAAGGAGCCAGCATGGTTTATCCCGCACACGGAAAATCGTTTCCAGTTTCGGTGATCGAGAAGGAAATCAGGCGGCACAGGGTCAGGTCTTGCGTTTGAACGATATTCTGATCGTTCATCAGCACTTCAGAGTTTTGACACTGCATGTCTGCCATCAATATTATCAGTTCAGTCAAGAGATTATGCTTTAAAACTTGCCCATTTCATGTGGAAAGAGGCATTCATGCCACTGCACAGAAAGGTCTTCTTTACTACCGGACTCCTGCTTATCTGCGCAGGTGTTTCAGCGTGGGAATTCATACCGACAGAGATGGTAGGTAAACCACTTACGGGATATCCGTATTTCCAGATCACCAGTTCTATCAACGAGGACGATAGTATCTTCGTTGCAGTTGACCCTTCGCAATATCCCTCGGTGATCGGTGAAGCTCTTGATATCTACATAGTTCAGTCGAAACTCATGAGTGAATGGTTAAGCAGTCCGACTCTCATCGATGTCCGTCCAGGTGGTCCCCGGACCGTTATCTGCCAGGGCTCGACCATACAGGAGAACACCTTCCTCTCAGCCAGTCCCTATATCCTTGCAAGTCAGGAAGGATACGGGCTGGGAGTCGGGTACGACGCAGTGCTCGATCTGGATCGGGACGGTCTCCTGTCCGCCGGTGATCTGATCGACGGGTTCAGCGATCAGGAGGCCGGATTCTATTCTTTACATGATGCATGCGATACCGGTCCGCTGGACGTTATCGTAACCGAATATTCCGGAGGAGGCTGGCTCACACAGAGGCTCTTCTATCCGTCAGAGATCACTGGGATGGGGCAACTTCCACTCGTAGTCGTCAGTCACGGCTGGAATCTCTTCTATGACGAGTACGATCATATCGGCAATCACCTAGCATCCTACGGCTATATCGTGATCGTACACACGAACGACACAGGAAGCGGTACAGCTGGAGCGACGATGTCTGCCGCCCTGTCTATCATAGATAACATCGATTTCGTAGTAGGGCATCAGGATACTATTGCCGGAGGAGTGCTGGATGGCCATATCGATGGCCACAACATCGTATCCATCGGTCACAGCACTGGTGGAGAAGCCGTGGTCCGAGCATATACAGGGATATGTAACGGGGACTACAACCCTGATTATTTTAACGAGGAAGACTATTCACTGCTCTGCTGCCTGCCTCCCGTAAGTTTCTGGTCAGCAGATATCGTGAATCCATACGATATTGACTTCTACATGTTCATTGGAGGGGCAGACGGGGACTGCTCCGGTGCTCCAGAGGATTTCTATGTTCAGTCAATGGCCATATTCGAGCGGTCTACAGGCAATCGACATCTCACGTACATTCACGGCGCGGGACACTGGGATTTCTGCACATCCACCTTTCCCGGTTGGCCGGATGGTCCTGACCAGATCGGCAGGGCTGCAACGAATATTGTTGTACGGGGCTACCTGCTGCCACTCGTGGAATACTATGCAAAGGGCAATCCCGCAGGAATGGATTACTTTGTACGGATGTATGACGATATCCACCCTATTGGAATTCCAGACAATGTTGTGATCTCCAATGAGTACCGTGATGCTGAGGAAGGCTCGGGCAAAGCGGTGATAGACAACTTCGAATCGAACCCTCAGCTGGAACTGAGCAGTTCCGGCGGTGTTGTGACCTATACGGTCTCGAATATCGCTGAAGTTCAAATGAGAGATTTCGACTCCTCCTTCGAATGGACCGGATCGCAGAATTCAAACGGAATGACGAGATCAAGATATGACGACGATCCTAATTGTGCTGTATTCGAATGGATCAATACTGGCACCGTTTACTACGAACAGACAATTGTGCCAGCTCTAAGTGATTTCACTGAATACCGAGTTCTTTCATTCCGTGTCTGCCAGGGAACCCGGCACCCTAACACAGTTATACTGGACGATGGATTGACCCTGTCGATAACGTTACGTGACCAATACGGTACTTCTTCAACAATTCGTACTGGTAACTACGGCTTTGTTACAAGCCCATATAAACGAACCGGATACGGCCTTGGAGCTGGCTGGGGGAACGAATTCTGCACAATAAGGCTAACGCTCAAGGACTTTCTGACCAATGGATCCGGGATCGATCTCGGGCACATCGAGGCTGTGAGGTTCGAGTTCGGTTCGGACTTCGGCTCAGAGAGAGGTCGGATCGGGCTGGATGATATAGAGCTAGTGGACCCTCCCGAAGGTTCGACCGGGCTTTCTCCCGAGAGCGGAACATTCACCAGCCTGGAACTCGATTGCTGGCCAAATCCCTTCACGGGTACGGTCAACATTTCATTCAAACTGGTAGACTGCAGGGATATTCAGTTATACCTGTATGATATCTCGGGCAAACTGCTGTATACGCTGATAGACTCCTACCTGCCGCTAGGAGCGCACTCGGATGCACATGTATTGAGTGACTTGCCATCAGGTATTTACTTAGTCAAGCTTCAAACTGGTGGAGTCTCTGCAACGACTAGATGTATCAACCTGAG
The DNA here is from genome assembly GCA_030638185.1 of Candidatus Aegiribacteria sp. Classification (GTDB taxonomy): domain Bacteria; phylum Fermentibacterota; class Fermentibacteria; order Fermentibacterales; family JCC-6; genus Aegiribacteria. The sequence continues at coordinate 1,248 of DAOWFD010000413.1, read as the reverse complement.
ATAGCTGGAACCTGACATATCTGCATCGGGATTGCAGATTAACGACTCCAGGGGATCTGAGAGTTCCTGTGAGATCATTGAGTTGGAATTCTGATTATAAATATTCAGGAAAACGAGGCTGAGAACAAATCAGTTTTCATAATTTGTTTGCAGCCCCAGAAGCACAGGTTTTCTGCCTGGAATTATCTATGCAGAACAACGAACCTTCCCACAGCACTGCTGCTGCCTGAAAGAACTCTTATGAAGTAAACTCCGGAGCCCATTCCGGTAGTATTCAGGTTGACCGAATGGTTTCCTGCAGACATTTCCAAGTTCAGAATTGTAACAACCGACCTTCCGGAAATGTCGTAAATTGTAATAACTGTTCTTCCCTGCTCAGCCAGCGTGAAATTCACCACACCCTGAGAGGTCATAGGGTTGGGGGAGACCAGAATATCATGTACAGGAACTGGTTCAGTGGATTCCACCCCCAGACCCTGACCCCATATGGAATCGCGGTAATAGGCGTCCAGCAGAAGGTCTGCGTTCATCCGCAGGCCATCAAGACCCCTGCCGGCAACCCAGCCACCTAAAATGTGAAGAGTGTCTCCATCCGCAAGTTCCAAAGGTCCCACAGACTGAAGAAATCTGTAGTCAAATACAGGATAACCTAAACGAATGGGGGAATCGTAAACAAAGGGGAAAGGTCCCGGATTCTGAGGCATAGTAGCATCTGGCGCGTTGGGGTTACCCACCCAGTCGGGCATGTATGCCGGCCCGCTGTAAAGACCGTTCAAATCGGGATTTTTTCCCCACATGAAACTGTACTTCTCCGAATCAGTTTTCGGGTCGCTCTCCCAGTTCCACCACTGGTGGCTGATGGGTATGGGGTATCCGTAAACATCCGAAGGTCTTTCAATACCACCAGCGGCTTTCTCTACCCAGACATCAAGTAGCCTCCAGCCCACGAAACCATTACACATTACCGGTAGCAGCGGTTCTCCGGAATCATCTTCTGTGGTAACAGGGCTGTCACTGTCCCACATGTAGCTGAGGTTACGCGGGACCACCAGGTAAGTGGTATCACCAACCGTATGACTGAAGTGGTAGAAAGGCATTCCCTCGGAAAAAAGAATAACACCAGACGCGGGATCTTCCCTGTACAGAGTATCGCTGGCAACAACCTTTGCCAGAATGGTAAAATGGTCACTTACGCCGTTCTGGTCTACATCGTTGTCGGGTATTCCATCATCACCAATATAGCTGTAG
>DAOWFD010000403.1 GCA_030638185.1 Candidatus Aegiribacteria sp. | reverse complement strand
TTTCGTTGTATTCGTCAATGAGAAGCTGTCGCTTGGATTCAGGATCTTCATCCTTTGCGATCTCCCTTCTATACAGAATCTTGATAGCTCCCTTGGCTCCCATCACCGCGATCTGAGCGGAAGGCCACGCAAAATTCACATCAGCACCTATATTTTTGGAATTCATCGCTATGTAAGCTCCACCGAAGGCTTTTCTGGTAACAACAGTAATCCTGGGTATTGTGGCTTCGCAGAAAGCGTAAAGGAGTTTCGCTCCCTCCTTAATAACCCCCGCATGTTCCTGCGCAACCCCCGGCAGAAAACCCGGTGCATCCTCAAACACTATCAGGGGGATGTTGAAGCAGTCGCAGAACCTTATGAACCTTGCAGCTTTGCTAGAAGAAAGGGTATCCAATACACCTGCAAGCACAGCAGGTTGATTTGCCACGATACCCACTGGCTTTCCATCCATTCTTGCGAATCCTACTATCATGTTTGGAGCGTAATTTTCATGAATCTGAAAGAGCTTTCCGTCATCGACAACTGACTGTATTACCAGTTGTATATCGTAAGGCATTGATGAATCCGCCGGAACCACTGTATCCAGGAATTCATCACTTCTTTCCACAGGATCGGTACATTGCATCCTGGGTGGATCGCTCATGTTGTTCTGAGGCAGATATGTCATGAGCTCCCTTATCATCGCCAGGCATTTCTCCTCGGAGCTGACGGCGAAGTGGGAGACACCGCTTTTACTGCTGTGAGCGGTAGCCCCTCCCAGTTCATCGAAGGTTACATCCTCGTGCGTAACCTCTTTTATCACATCTGGTCCGGTCAGGAACATGTAACCGGCCTGATCGACCATGAAAACGAAATCGGTCAGGGCAGGGGAATAAACAGCTCCGCCTGCGCATGGCCCCATAATGGCCGATATCTGAGGAACAACACCGGAAGCTTTAACGTTTCTGAAGAAAATGTCCCCATAACCTGCCAGGGAGTTGACTCCCTCCTGGATCCTTGCCCCTCCGGAATCCTTTATGGCAATTATCGGAACACCGTTTTTCAGAGAAAGGTCCTGTAGCCGTGATATTTTGTCCGCTACGGCCTTTGAAAGGGATCCGCCGAATATCGTGAAGTCCTCCGCGTAAGCGTAAACCTGCCGGCCGTGGATTGTCCCGTAACCTGTTACTACGCCGTCTCCGGGGATCTTCTTTCCACCCATGCCGAAATCGCTGCAGTTGTGGGTAACCAGCATACCCATTTCATTGAACGTCTCCGGATCAAGAAGCAGATGAAGGCGTTCTCTTGCTGTCAGCTTGCCAGCTTCGTGCCTTTTTGCAATCTTGTTCTCGCCACCACCTGAAAGTGCTTCAGATCTCAAATCATCAAGTCTGGACACTTGAACCCCCTTAATCTCAGGAATAAACAAAACTGTCTGATCAGTCTTCCCTCCTGATTAAAATAATCATACCGGTGGTATCCTCACTTACATAGATCCTCCCCGAGCAATCCACCGCAACATCTTCAATGTTGTAAAAACCTTCGGCAAAAGAAGTCACAGTACCATTTTCATCCACCAGGGAAAGCCTTCCCGAACCTGTTCCCATGTCCTCTTCAGCAATATACAGAGGAAAAAACCCTTCGCTGCTGCAACAGATACCTTCGCAGGAACGCAGACCGGTGCAAAAAACCTTCCATTCCCCGGAATAATAATCAATACGGAGCAGTGAAGCCTGAATAAAACCGTATCCGGAAAGCTCATTACACACGTAGATCACCCCGCTGCTGTCGGCAATAAGATCTGAGCAGCTCCATAGATACAGCGAAGAGAAAAGCGGGTAAGAGCCGTTCAAGTCAACCCTGCGAACACCGGTCAGTATCGGAGGTATGGTGGAGGCTTCCAGACTGGATTCGGTAACGGCAAAGATGCCTTCTTCAATCCATGCCACTCCTTCAGGATACTGAAGACTGTCACATAGGATTTCCAGCTCTCCCGAAGGCTTGATTGCTATCAGACGGCCGTACTCCACATCCTCGGTAACATAGATCAATCCTGAACTGTCAGCGGCCAGACCTTCGGGGTTATGAAGACTGTCAGCCACCATGATCGCATCTCCATGTTCATCTATCCTGTAGACGGCTCCATCTCCTTCCGAAGCGGCATACAGGTACCCTGAAGAGGAAAACACAAGCCCGTCGACCCCATTGACATCGGTGCTGAATACTGTAGCCTTAAACCCTTCAGGCAGTGCTATTCTTGATAGTGTATCTCCGTGGTCAAGATCATCGGGAGTGCCGGTCGATCCGGATACCACGACTGTTAGAAATGTGAAAAAGAATGTACTATTCATTATTCCAATCAACTATATTGGACAGGGCTACAACTAACATTAAACTACAAGATTGTATCTGAACACGTTGAAGTCAAGATGAATTAACAAACGTCAGGCTCATATGGTATTGATTTCAATCTTGACGCAAACGCTTCTCTGTTCTCTATTATGAACGTATTTCAAGCCGTTGGGAAGACTGAAACGAAAGGTTTACCATCAAATTTTCACTCGAGATTCTTCTGATCGAGAATAACCTGGAGGATGCAAGGAATTTCCGTAGCATTTTGAAAGATATATCATCGGTTAAGTTCCTCATTGAGAGGACGGATAGCCTGGCTTCAGCACTGGACAGGATCAGGGAGCATGATTTTGATGTTATTGTAGCAGACCTCGATCTTCCCGATAGTTCCGGTAGTGAAACCGCATTGCAGATTTGCCGCAACGCCATGGAAGTACCCCTTATCGTTCTTACGGAAACCGATGATGAAAAAATCGAGATCAACGCCCTGAAGGCGGGAGCCCAGGATTTCATTGTGAAGGGAAAGATCCAGCCGGATTCCATCTGGAGAGCAATCCGCCATTCCATTGAGAGAAAGCAGCTGGACTGGCAGCTGCGGCTTGCCAGACGCAGGCTTAGAATACTTCATTATGTAGCATCGAAACTTGAAGCCTGCACGATGAAAAAGAATGCCTTTCAACTTGTTATCGATTCAGCCAAGATACTTTTTCCGGATACGATGTGCCAGATATTCACTGAGAAAAATGGAACACTTACTATTGTAGCCACATCACCTGAACTGAGCGATCGCATCGGAAACGAGACGAGCCTTGATTTCGGTCTTGCTGGAATGACGTTTGCTGAAAGGCGTA
>DAOWFD010000229.1 GCA_030638185.1 Candidatus Aegiribacteria sp. | reverse complement strand
GAACTTACCCGTTCGTTACATGTGGTTCCTGCGTAGCGGGGGCAGCCTGCGTCAGTCTTGGCATAGGTCCGGTACTGATAGACGAGGTGGTGGGGGTTCTGAAGGCTTACAACACCAGAGTCGGGAACGGCCCGTTCCCCACGGAGCTGACCGGTTCTCTTGGAGATAGAATAAGGGAGCAGGGAAATGAGTACGGAGCTACCACCGGAAGACCCCGAAGGTGCGGATGGTTCGATGCGGTTCTGGCGAACTACACCGCCAGGATAAACGGTGCCACCTGGACAACGATTACTCTTCTTGATGTTCTCAGCGGTATTCCAGAACTGAAAGTCTGCAAGAAGTACGAACTAGACCCCGAGATCGATCTTACACTCTTTGAGACAGGGGTAAGGCTGGGGAAACACATTCCCGTGTATGAAACCCTCCCCGGTTGGGAGGAGGATATTAAGGGAGAGCAGGAATGGCATGCACTGCCGGAAAATGCCAGAAATTACGTGCTGTTCATAGAGAAACTCACAGGTGTTCAGGTCAGAGCCATCTCAACGGGGCCCGCCAGGGAGGATCTGATCTGGAGAAACTAGGACTGTTCGATACCCACTGCCACCTTTGTGACGAAAGATTCAGCGGCGATCTCGACAGGGTGCTCGCCTCCGCTGCGGAATCCGGTGTGACACGATTCATGGTTCCAGGCATATCACTGGAAAGCAGCCTGAACGCGGCTTTACTGTCCGAAACCCGAACCGGTGTATTCGCAGCGGCGGGAATTCATCCAAACGAATTAAATCCTGATTCCTGTTCCCCTGACAGTCTCGATGATTTAGCTGAAATACTTCTCCGTCCCAGGGTGATAGCTGTGGGAGAGACAGGGATGGATCTGTACAGGAAAAGAATTCCTGAAAAACTGCAGATCGAGATTTTTAAAGAACATATCAGGCTGGCGGAAACGTTTGGATTAACGCTAATCGTTCATTCCAGGAGCGCAGAGAGGGAGGTTCTTGATGTTCTGGGTGATGATGTTACCGTCCCCGTTATCATGCATTGCTATACAGGCCCTGATGACACCGCGCGGGAGGCTGCCGACAGGGGCTATTACATAGGATTCGCCGGGGTACTTACTTTCAGGAAGAACGAACGGCTGAGAAACCTTGCCGGATCGCTTCCAGCTGACAGGATTCTGATTGAAACGGATGCTCCCTATATGTCTCCTGAACCGGTCAGAGGGAGAAGGAATGAACCTTCCAATGTTAAGTACGTAGCCGATACCATCTCAGAAATATGGGGAAGGGATCCTGAGGAAACCGCTGGAACACTTTTGAAGAATTCCCTGAAAGCCATGCAACTGGGACCCACCCGAAGAACAGACCTTGTGTATTCGCTGTACGGTAATATTTATATGAACATTACAGGCAGGTGCACCAATCACTGCAGGTTCTGCATTAAAGACAGAACGGATGGTATCGGAGGTTACTACCTGAAACATCATGGAGAGCCCCTCGAGGAGAGGCTTGATTCCATTATAGATTCGCTCAGTCCCCACATGGGGAAAGAGCTTGTTTTCTGCGGATACGGTGAGCCGACCATGAGACCTGATGTTCTCAATAGGCTTGCTGGAAATGCTTCCAACAGGGGGTTCTCCGTAAGGTTGAATACAAACGGAACCTGCCTTTCGTGGCTGTCTCCTGAAGAAACCGCGGAGCTTCTCGAGCCATTTGATGCTGTAAATGTCAGCCTGAACGCCTCCTGCAGAGAAGAATACAACAGTATCTGCCGCCCTGCGGATGAAAACACATGGGACAGGTTAATGGAGTTCATAGAACTGGCGGGAAGAGCTGCTTCCGTCAGACTCACCGCTGTAAGATATCCGGGCGTTTCAATGGAATCGGTGGAAAAACTGGCGAAGAGCCTCAGTCTGCCGTTCAGGATAAGAGGATAATGTTGATAACAGACCTGAGAAGATATCTGAGAAGAACCGGACTTGATCCGAACAGGAGACTTGGACAGAACTTTCTCATCAATTCTTCCATAGCATCGAGGATCGCGGCGGAAATACCCGGACAGGGCAGTGTTCTGGAGATAGGACCCGGATTCGGTTCCCTGACTGAAAAGCTTCTCCCACGATCCGAATCACTGTCTGTAGTGGAGATATCAGACAGGATGGCCCTGTTCCTCCGGCAAAGGTTCAGTGGTGAACGACTGAACGTTATCCGGGCCGATTTTCTTGAGGTGGATCCGTCGGAATTGCCCGCCTACCCATTCATGACCGTTGTCGGTAACCTTCCCTATTACATATCCTCTCCCATTATTTTCAGAATGATCGAACACAGTTTCAGGCATGTTCAGAAAGCTGTTCTCATGCTTCAGAGGGAGGTAGCCGTCAGATTATCAACCCTTGACGGCGGTAAGGATTACGGTAAGCTTTCACTGCAGATATGGCCGGTTTTCACAGTAGAAGATCTTATTGATGTCTCTGCAGAGGATTTTTACCCGGTTCCAGGAGTTCTTTCCAGGGTAGTTGTTCTGAATCGCCGAAGCAACCCCCTGATTTCCGAAGAGCTGTACGGAAGATTCAGAAAGATTGTAAAGGTGTCGTTCGCTATGAGAAGGAAAACCATTTTCAACAACCTTAAACCGCTTCTGGGAAAGGACGGGGCTTTGAAACTCCTTGAGATGTCCGATGTTGATCCCTGCCACAGGGCTGAACAGCTTCCTCCTGAGCGGTTCGTTAAGATGGCGGAGGCTATGCCGTGAGAAAATCACTTATAATTCTGTCACTTATTCTTACAAGCCTTAAAGCCGTTTCCATCGGTTACGATATCTCTCTTGATCAGGTCAAGGATAAGAGCAGTCTTATGAATTCCCTCTCTCTCTATCAGCAGCTGACATCAAGGATATCCATGAACGCGAACGCCTCTTTTACCGCAGAGAAGAATCAGGATCTCAACAGGTTCATGGACGCCAGGAACGGTACTGCCAGCCTTACATTCACTCCTGTCCGCGGGATTGAACTGGGGATAAATCTCTCCAGGTCTATCAGTTCGGAGGAGAAGAACAACGAACTGATAAGGGACAGGCTTAACAACACTACATCGGGACAGATCCGATATACGCCGGCATCCTGGCTATCCATAAACATCGGACTGGGGGCCCACTTCATAGATTACATGAACCCCTCAGGTGACAGCACTATAACAGGTCATGATCAGGGTGGTGTGAGGAATGTTGATATCTCATTGAACAGGACCTTTTTCCCGGGGATGAGCGGAAGTATCTCTTTCGGGGAACACAGAACTCTTGGATACCAGAAGGATACCGGAAACGATAATCTGTCTGTAAGGATGAACTACGACTTTCCGGAGGCCTACGGAGGTGGAGGCCTTAACGCACAGATCAGGGCAACAAAACTGTTTACTACGTACAATGATTCCAACAGAACACAGAGACAGGATGACTGGTCCAGCGATTTATCACTTGTGGTTCCCACTCCCTTTGACAGGCTATCCATGGAGGTCTCAACCGGTTGGGATTATTCGAACAGGTTCTACGAATACGCTGATCCTGATTCCGGGAGCATCGATGGAGATGTCCTGGACAGACGGCAGAGACATAGGACCATATCATCATCCCTGAGATACAATATTCTGGACAATCTGAGCCTGAACTTGAATCTTTCCAGAGGCATCCTCCGTATCGATCAGAAGAGAACCGCCACGGGAGTATCAACACTGTTCGGTACGTATTACTATGATGATGACAGATTGTTCAAGGCCAGTCTCGACTACAGTCCCGGAGCAAGCAGGATCTCGTTTTACAGGACCATACAGCTTCTGAAGCGTGATACCTACGGAACATGGACGGATATCTGGGGTATCGAACACAGGGATAATTTCGATTATGACCAGCTTAGAGAGGTTCTTTCCCTCAGTGCAGAGATACCCATTAGCAGTCGAGTCGTACTTAAAACTGTGATTCAGGGTCAGAGCAGGGAGACCATTTATATCATGTCCGAGCAGTCAGGCAACAGTAAGAGATCTTCCACCTACAGTATTGAACCTGGTTTTAAATATGACGCCGGTAGCGACTGGACACTTCAGGAATCGGTTCAGATCAGTGCCGACTATACGACTTTTCTATTTCCTGAATGGTCATCAGCAGGGTCGGACCTGCTATTCAGAAGGATATCTACACAGAGTTCTTTCCAGAGGGTCTCCCAGGACAGCACAACGCTTGGTTTGAATCACATCTTCCGTTTTCAGGATCAGGGCAGTTTTGAAAACTCCGTTTTCAAAAGATCCGAGGAGGTTCTAGGCAACACCATTAAAATCAATCTCGGTTTTCATGTAGGGGGCATCATAGGTCTGACTCCCAGTTATGCCTGGGAATACCAGAAAAGAAATTATCTTGCACAGAGTATTCCTCCGCGGAGCGAGCACATACACCATATTGGTTTGCGAACAAGAATGTCCTTGAACAACGGAACTCTTTCTCTTAACGTGACCCGTTCCTTTTACTCAAGAGATGATCGACAAAGTTACTGGCGGGCAAGCGTTGGTCTTAATTATCAGTTCTAGGCAGGAATAAAATGAGAAAGCGATTTATATTCGTTCTGTTTTTACTGACTCTTTCAGCTGCTGTTTCGTGTTCTTTCTTCGATCCCAGAGATCCAGCTGATCCTGATCCGGGGGAAGAGATCCCCTGGCAGCAGCCGTATGCACCCTCAACTGTTGTCATTAATATTGAAAACTCAATGGAAGGAAGATCCGTCTCCATGACCATGGCATGCTGCGATTCGTCCTACATGTTCATTGCCGATGGGGCGGATACAACAGAATTCGGTGGCTCCTGGAATTTCAGCAGCTGGGATTACGAGGTTGAACAGAATACCATGATGAACATTTACAACGCTGTTCAGGGGTCGGGATTGCCCGAAGACAGCCTTATTTCTGTGATTATGAACACCATATCATCCCTGCCGGATCCTGTTGCACCTACAGATTCAGCCGAGATCTGGCGTGACTACGAGATCGTCGCTGCGGGAAGTGACTACTGCGGATGGGACAGTCCCACTAAGGGGCGGGTCATGTTCCTCATGGTGGAAGACACTTATGGATTATGGTCGATGAAGCGATGGTACGATTACAGACCAGACGACTACACGGGCGAATTCTATACCTGGGGAGTCGCCAAGGTAACATACAGATAGATTCGGCTGCATCGTGAAGAATCCTGAACAGGTGATTCTTTCAGGTAAGGTACGGGTCTATCAGGATGCCGGAGCATCCGTGACAACCGATACACTTCTTCTTGCTTCCGCTCTCCGCACAACACCGGGTTTGGTTATCGTGGATCTCGGCTGCGGCAGCGGAACCGCAGCTCTTTACTCTTCAACCCTTAACCCTGGTTGCAGATGGATCGGTCTGGATATCAGGTACGATCCCTTGAAGCTGATGATGGCTTCAAGAAATCTGCAGAATACTCCGGTGGACATCACCGCGTTATGCTGCAGTATTGAAACCATATCCCTCGCTTTTTCAGAATGTATTGCGGATGCCGTTATTCTGAATCCTCCCTACGGCAGGACCGGATCTGTGAGAAGAAGCCCCCGCGATGAAAGAGACAGGTCGAGGAGAGGGTCGGAATTGCTTCTTTATCAGTTCATCCGGGGGGCTGCGCACCTCCTGGTCCCCGGTGGGAAATTCCTGATCATCAACAGGCCATCCTCGCTTCCGGAAATCATGCTTGGCTGCAGGACTTCCGGCATAAACCCGGTGGAGATACAGCCCGTAGGTTCCCCTGAAAAACCCGCTGAACGCATCATTCTTCAGGGCAGAAAGGGCTCAAGAGAAGAGCTGAGGATTCTTCCCCAGGAGGAAGCTGAATCTCTGATAAGGACAGCCCCCTCGAACTCAAAGCAATAGGACATACATCACCCAAGAAGCCGGATCGCTGAAAAGTTCATCCAACCTCTATTTCAGAAACATCGTCCTGCCATGGAATGTAATCCGCATCGGGTTCATATACCGGTTTCAGAGGCTCTGGCGGAGGCCTGGGGTCTTCCCAGAGATCAAGGTGTTTCAGGATGCTATTTTTCCATGAACCGGTCCTCCATTTCAGCGGCTGTGACCGCCATGTTAATTACCTGCTGCATCTTAGACCTGATAACAGTCTTTGCCAGAATCCTGCCTTTGTTTTTTTAAAGGTGGGGTAGCTGGCTTTGTAAAGCTCAGCCCTGTAGTCTCTGCCCAGCATGAATGCGACCCATTGTTCAAGCGACAGGGATTTCCTTCCGTCAGGTTCATATCCAACCGTTGCAGCAACATCGTCACAAATTATCTCATCGTACAGCCTGCCTGGATCATCGGCTCCGACTTTCACCAACCGCTTATGGAATGCAAGCATTCTCCATTCCAACAGAAAATAGTTCCATTTAACACCGCAGTTTGTGCAGGTGTACGAGCCTTCCAGGCCCCAGGACTTCTCGCAATCATCGATTCGCTCAAAACAGATTAATTTCAGAGCTGATTCAACAAGCTGGTTCTGAATATTGTCCTGCCACCCCGGTCCCTGCTGCTTGCCGGTCCAGTATATGAATTGTTTGATATCGCACGGGCACCCTTTGTCCATGTAATAGATATCCAGAACATACTCCACCTTACTTCTGGTGTTCTCTATTTGCTTGTTGATAGCATCTCTATCCATGGCATTCTTCCCTGTCACTTGAAGGCACGCTTCGCTCGCTCCAGCTTGTCTTTGTCTCCACTAATATTCACATGGTTCATAAGAACTTCCCTGAGGTCATCAGGAACACTCCTGATTCCCCCGGGATACTTCCGGCGAAAGCTCCACCCGCTGAAAAGCCGGGCGGCACCCTCCGTCTGCTCGGGAGTTAACTTATGTGTTTTGAGCACATCAACTATTTCAACGATCTCATAATCAAGCAGCAGTTCTTCCGCTGCGGATTCGTAAGAAGGGAATCCTGACCATGGCCCCGCTCCGGAGCCAAACCAGGAGAGCAGTGCTTTGATCTGTTCATCCTTCTCTCTTAAGATTCCCTGTATGAACTCATTCTTCCCGGAGGTATACGACTCCCGATCGCGGGGAAACTTACTTGCAAGCTTCCTCTTGAAATCACCGTATTTCATTCGAACCTCTGCATCGTTACGGAGTGTATCCCGGAATAGAATGTAATCATTCCATTGTATATTATCCTTCGTAACAACGTGCAAATGGATAGTTCGAACATCCGGTGAAGATTCCTGATGATCGGCATTACTACCCTCCTTTACTTTCACTTCCACCGTTCGGTCTCAGCATCGTATGAATCAATTGCAGCAGCATGATAAGATTCTAACTACTACTTACGAATATTACCAAACCGCGCAAGGTGTGAAACCTGAATGCCTCCGGAGTCGTCCCTGTCACAATAGCAAATTTACATTGCGGTATATCAACGAATATGTTATGTTCTCGCTATGAAATTCATTGAATTGCTTGAAATTGTTAAGAACACGCCTGTTTTTACCACCGGGTTGCTGCTTGCCGGTGATGTGAACACGGCTGTCATTAGATCCCAGATCTCCCGATGGGTCAGAGAGGGGAAGGTGATCATGCTTAGAAGGGGGTGCTATACTATCGCGCCTCCCTATTCAGGTGGGATTACCTCCATCTTTGTTCTTGCCAACGCGATGAAACCGGCTTCCTACATCAGTTGTCAGTCCGCTTTAGCCTGGTACGGGTTGATCCCGGAGCATGTTCCCTCAGTTGTTTCCATTACTTCCTGTCGTACGGAAACAATTAGTAACAAGCTTGGTAACTTCATTTTCAGACATGTTAAATCATCCCTTCTATGGGGTTTTGAAACAGTGAGTGTATCGTCGGGAGAAACAGCCAGAATAGCCTTTCCTGAGAAGGCGCTTTTGGATCTCATTTATCTGGAATCCGAAGGAGATTCGGAAAGTTACCTGGAACAGCTCCGACTTCAGAACACCGAAGAGTTAGACGGGGAAAAACTTGTTTCATTTGCACATCGCTGGGGGAAACCCAAGCTTGAGAGAGCCGCAGTCAGGATTCTATCCATTCTGAAACGGGAGGAGGATAATACTGTATGAAGGAAGAGTTGATTCGTATTGTCCGGGAAACTGAAAACAATCTCTCTGCCTGGAACCGGACGCGGGAATATCTGCAGGCCAGGATTCTGGGACTCCTGCAGGAAACCGGAGCTATGATTCCTCTGGCATTCTGTGGCGGGACCGCCCTTCGCTTCCTCTATTCTCTGCCGAGGTTTTCGGAGGATCTTGATTTTTCATTGGAAGGGAAGTCCAACGGTTTTCATCTTGAGTCCTCCATTGAGCGGGTTGTCGCCGGTTTGTCCAGGGAAGGTTACGATATCGCGCTTAAGAGTAGATCAGTATCAGCTGTTCAGGGAACCATGATCAGATTTCCGGGGTTACCTTTCGAACTCGGTCTGTCTCCCCGTATCACACAGGTTCTGTCTATTAAAGTTGAGGTGGATACAAACCCGCCCGAAGGAGCTGACCTGGAAGTAAGTATGGTGCGGAGGTTTAATTTACTCCGGCTCCAGCACCATAACAAATCATCTCTATTGGCTGGGAAACTGCATGCCGTCTTTGTAAGAAATCATACCAAGGGCCGTGATTACTACGACTTGATGTGGTATATGACCGACCCGGACTGGCCTCTACCCAACATGAAACTTCTATGTAACGCTCTTATTCAGACCGGATGGACCAGGGATCGAGCTCTCTCCATGGATATCACCCAGGAGTTAAAGGATAAATTCCGAACCGTTAACTGGAAAGATATCAGAAGGGACGTAACTCCGTTTCTGGAGAGACCATCCGAGGCTGAGTTCTTAACCGAAGGTAATATGCTGGGTTTGCTGAATAAATTCATGAGCCGATAGATGGTCAGCATACTGAAAACGTACAGAGATCAATTTGAAAGATACTCCGCGTTGATAAGCAGTATTCTCTGGACCATTCCCTCATCCTCGTGTACAGCGACAAAATCCCTGCGCTAGGGGTTGATGTCACAACAAATGTCGCAAGTTTACGACAGGAAGAACATATTGTCGCTGGACATCTGCCCCCGAAACAGCCCCCCCGAACTCCGGGAGATGATCCGGGCTATAGCAGGATCATCTGTCTTGTTATGTTGAATGTGGAGCTTTCGATCCTGCAGAAGTACACTCCGGGATCAAGCCTCCGACCTCCTGCATCCCTCCCGTCCCAAATCGTGTTATACGAGCCGGTGTTAAGCGGTTCATCAAAAAGAATTGTCACAATTCTGCCGGAGATATCATAGATTGAAAGAGATACAGATCCACATGACCCGGATGGGATATCAAACGCTATTGTTGTTGTGCTGCTGAATGGATTGGGAAAATTGTTCAGATTGGTCAATCCCGGTTCCGAACCGGACTCGGGCTGCGAGACAGAAGTTTCATTTCCCAGCTTTATCAGATAGATATTGTATTCCCCGGCGAAGTAATCGTAAGTAGTTCCCGCAATAATAAACCCGCCGTCAGTCGTAAGATCAACTGATCTTCCCTGATCCAGATTATCTCCTCCGACAGTCTTTGACCATAGGGTATCACCCAGGTGATCTGTCCTGATG
>DAOWFD010000192.1 GCA_030638185.1 Candidatus Aegiribacteria sp. | reverse complement strand
GATATGGTATCATTATATTGTTTAGTATATAGTCGTTGTAGGCGGCTTCACCGTAGTATTCGGCCCAAACGGCTTCACTGTAAACGGCAAACCCCTCGGAAAGCCAGACATCGGTCCATATCTCCTCGGTTACACAGTTTCCCCACCAGTGGTGGCTCAGTTCGTGTGCCAGCAGCCAGTCGTAATTGTTGTGTCCATTTATAGCGAAAGCTATATGGTATACCTGAGTGAGATGTTCCATATCTCCTTTGGGCGTCTGAACATAACTGAATTTAGTATCCCATGGATATGGGCAGTAAGTGCTTTCATACTGGTCAATCATAAGGTTTACGTTCTGGAAACTTATCAGGGCATCGTCTATATCCCACGGATAAACGTAGTAGTAGATCCAGCTGTATGTGGGATCCTGTAAAACTGCGTAATCCGAAACGGAAAAGGCCGCCAGGTAAGTGGGCATAGGCTGTGGCTGAGACCAGTTATAGGTTGCAGTAGCATCGCTACTGTTCTCATCTATGGATAGCAGATCACCGTTGGCTACAGCATAGAGCGTGTCCGGCACATTTATGTGGAAATCAATGGCTGCCTTGTCCGAGGGATGATCCCAGCATGGGAATATCACGCGCCCCAGTGACGGAGGATCGGTATACACACCCACGCCCATATGGTAGAAAACGTATGGATGGAACCAGAAACCGCCGAATCCTCCCGGTCCCTCGTTCCAGGGTGTTCCGGAATAGATGAAATGGACCCCGGTGGTATCACCTGGATTCAAGGGTGCGGAGAGACTTACAAAGACCGAATCCTCCACCTGGGTATAGGATAACGGTCCAGTAGCATCCCATACCGAATCCACGGTAAGCTCAACGAGGTCAAGACGTATTTCGTTCAGCCCGGAAATCTCAGAGGTAAAAATAACCTCTGTAGTGCATTCAAGCATTTCAGATGAAGGAAATACTTCAATACTGACGTCGTATAAAACCGCGTCATAATCATGGGGAGCATCGGTGGAATACAGGAGATTTGTGTAAGGTCCGGCCACAGGTCTGCTGAGAACCGACATATCCGGTCCGTGCATGGGTGCCGCTATCAGTGCTATTAGAATGATCATCATTGGCTATCCTCCTTGCTTTCTTTTGAATATAGCAATTTCAGCTTAACCGACAATTATATTCAGGATGCCTCTTCGCTACCTTATATGCTTCACATGTGATTAAACTTGTTGGCGTTCAAAAGGAATTCGACTATTATTAGCTTGGTAGCAGGAGGTTGACAATGAAAATCGTCAGAAGTCAATTCAGGAATTATACGAAATCACTATTCCTTGTGGTTCCAATCTTTGTATTAATTGCCTGTAATCCTGTTGAACTTCCTCCTTCTCGAAGTTATCACAATCCCGTGGACAGTGCATATAAGGCAATAGAGAATTTGAATATGTCATATTATACGCAAGACATAGGTCATTACATGGAATGTTTCAGGAATGATTTTGAATTCAATGTCGTAGTTTGGTAAGTGTCGCAAGTGACGTCCGGGCCCTCTACGAAAAGATCGAACCTCCTATAAATTCCCTTAAAAGGCTCGTAATGGGAACGAGATTCTGATCTATAGGATTAGTACAATCCAGTATGTCCAGAAGTTTCGTTGCGGTATGGTATACCGGTGAATCGTAGGGAACCTCCATCAGTAATGGCTCCGCGTACTTCTTGAGGACCGGCAGTTCGTACGGTAGCGAGGAATTGAACATCGCGTCAGCGTCCTCCTGGAACGGGAAGATGTTCCTCCTCTCTCCTCTTTTCACCGAAGGCCAGATGGATATGGTTTGCTCGGCTGAATACCCTCTCTGGGTACTATCCCTCACCATACGTCTTACAAGCCTGCTGTCGGAAGTGGACATTCTTGTGATACGGTCGATGTTAAGCTGTGTGAGGGCTGAGGCGTATATCCTGAATTTTGATTCTGGGGCTACGCCAGGCGTGAGCGCGTCGTTCAACCCGTGAATGCCCTCCACAAGGAGAAACTCCCTCTCTCCAAGCTTGATAGGAGTATGGTTATCGTACCTTTCCCCCGAATGGAAATCGAATAGGGGCATCCTGATCTCGCCTCCTTCAAGAAGCTTGCCCAGATGCTCTCCGAACATTTCCGTATGAATGGCTTCCAGGCATTCGAAATCCGGCTTCCCGTGCGAATCCAGGGGGGTGTCCGACCTTTTTCTGAAGTAATTGTCAACATTAATGAGCCTGGCACCGAAACCCTGTGCAACGAGATACGTTCTCAGTAGCCTTGCGAATGTCGTTTTGCCGCTGGAAGAGGGTCCTGCAATCGTTATGATTCTTCTGGTCGGGAAATCCTTTTTAAGCTGCCGCACGATCTGAACCATCCTGTAGGTCTGATAGAAATGGCTCATTATTACCAGCTGCCTGCCGCCATCCTCCTCTATGCGCCTGTTGAGCTGAT
This sequence comes from Candidatus Aegiribacteria sp., assembly GCA_030638185.1. Lineage (GTDB taxonomy): Bacteria > Fermentibacterota > Fermentibacteria > Fermentibacterales > JCC-6 > Aegiribacteria. The sequence goes on along the minus strand of DAOWFD010000192.1, from coordinate 4,000 downwards.
CTATATTCTGAACGCCCATCCTGGCTATATGCTTCTCTTCAAGGTCGAATTCCTTATTCAGCTTCTTCCTGGGAACCCATACGTCTATTTCCGGCCAGGATGCGGAACCGGGAAACCTCAGTACAAAATCCCGTTCAAGCGGTTTCAGGTCCCATTTTGTAAGCCATGACGTATCAGGGACAGAAGGCCCCATTGCGAATGCGCAGCTGTCTTGCAGCCTGTTACCCCTGATTGCCCTTTTCCCTGAACTCCATGATACAAGCTCAAGGAATTCGCCGGGCAGATCATCGGTAGCATCTGGATCGTACTTGACCGTTTCAATGGGAATTGCCTCTTCAACGATACGCTTGAGCTCCCATGTAAGCCTCTCTACGATCTCTTCCGATGTCATGTCAGGCCGATTCAGTAACCTGCACCTGTATCCAAGCGAAATTGAATGTTCAACCCACAGACGTGCATCGGGAAATTTCCTCTTCACAGCCTGGTCCAGAGCCAGAATCAATCCTCTTCTGTAGATCTCCCTGCCCTCTCCCGAGCCGGCGGGAATTTTTCTAACGTCGGTCCCCTCGGGAATTTCATTGGAAAGCGATACTATTCTCCCGTTGTGAAGTTTGTATGCGATTGTCTGCCCTGTCCTAATTGTCTGTTTCTTCTTCAAAATTCCTCCATGGAGATCAACTTGTTCTTTTCAGGATATTTTCTCCGGTAAAGATACAGATACGGAGCTCTTTAGTAAAGCAAATGTCATTTTCGATACTTTCAACACCTTTCCTGAAGGTCTGATATTATTGAATATACCACCATTCTGATGCGCTTAACTCTGCATAATATGGAACGTTATACGCATTTCACTCCTCGGATATTTCTTATGATCCCGAGGAAGAAAAGCGATATTTCAAGGGAATATGTCGTTTTATTCGCTATTACGTTGAGATTTTCATTAAAGTTTCTTCAGCCAGGGATACTTACCTGGACTATGAATATTCTATCCCAAGACCTGTGACAATATTTATGTTTTTAATTTCTAATAAAATGCTTTCGATCAACGGTGGGATAGATTCCATATATCCTGGTCATCCGGTACCCGAGGGCATACGATTCCAAGATTATTCATTCTTCTTATGGTGAGTTAAGTAGTGTACCACCCCTGTTCCAGTTAAGAAATATCACTGTAGAGGGGAAAAAACGGAATTTTGTCGTATTTTTCTGGATTTTCGGTTTTTCCCCTCCCCCCCGAAAAATACGGGCGTGTCAGAAAACGAAATTTTAGAGATGAAGAGGTGAAATGAAAAAAAATGATAAAGGAAATAATTCCGGGATTTTCACGAATTGGAGAATCCATAATCGGGAACCGCAAAATCGATCTGCAGTGAGAATTGTCAGGAATATGGGAACTGGAACGGAACCGGAAGATAAATAGAGGGAATACTTGTAGAATATTCGATGTATAAACTATGGGAATGAAAGAGATAAGAAACCGCGTAATTCTTAACAAAACCGCCAAACTTGACCGTTGAAGGTTTCTGGAGAATCTTATAGGTGTTATGGAATAGTGTGAAATTACTATCTGAGAGGTAGCAGATGACAATATTTATTTTAATCCTTGTAACTTCATTATCCACTCCTCCACCTTTACTGGATGCGGAGGATACTATCGCCAGAGGCGCTACGGCAATGTACACGATATCCCTGGAAGAAGGGCTTGATTACTGGGTTCTCCTGAATTTCGAAGATAGGATGGATCTTGACATAATCATAGCCTCGGATGAAATGAACTATGACGAATTCATTCAGATGCCCTATTTCGAGGATTACATGTACGCAAGGGGCTTCGCTATAGCTGAAGGGGCTACTGAGGGAACTGAGGACCTGGTGCTTACAGCGCCCTATACCGGAACAGCCTATATAATAATCCATGATATAGGTGAAACCGGCGGGGATTACCATCTCAGACTATTCTGACGTATCATCTGACTTCACTGTCCTCTCCCTTAATAGAAGGGTAGCTGAACTCCTTTCTACTGCTTTCCCACAGCCCGTATGGGTAAGGGGAGAAATCGCTGAAGTCTCAAAATTAAACACAAGAGGACACACCTATTTCAGGCTGGTGGAACCATCCCCCGATGGAATGGGTCAACCCCTTGCAGTAATAGACTGCGCTCTTTTCAAAGGAAGTCGTTTTCCCATCGTCCGAGAATTCGCACGGGCTGGAGAGGTGTTTCAACTCAGTGAGGGCATGACACTCAGAATTCAGGGCAGGATAACCCTATGGGATAAAGGCGGCAGGTATCAGCTTATAGTCGAGAAGATCGATCCATCCTGGACCGTGGGAGAACAGGCCCAGAGACTTCGCAGACTTGTTGATAAGCTCAGGAAGGATGGAATCCTGGGGATGAATGCTGAACTTGATATGCCTCTTGCTCCCTTGAACATAGGACTTATAACAGCCGGGGGATCGGCTGCTGAACAGGATTTCATACAGGGACTTAAAGAAAGCAGGTACCCATTCAGGGTATATGTGGCGTACGCCCCTATGCAGGGCGATGATACCGCTGTGGGTGTCATCGATTCCTTCAACAGACTGCTTACGGTTCCGGATCTGGATGTCGTTGTGCTTACACGTGGTGGCGGTTCAGCAACTGATCTCGCCTGGTTCAATGACGAGCACATTGCCGGTGTAATATCACAGGTTCCATGGCCGGTTATCTCAGCGATAGGTCATGAAACTGATACCACTCTTCCGGATTTTGCTTCGCATACCAGCGCACGGACTCCCACACATGCTGCGGGCTTCCTCGTGAACAGAGTCGCGGACCTGATGGTAAACATCGATTCTCTGGCTGTAATGCTTCACAGGTCAGCATCAAGGGGTGTTGCCCATGCGCGTGAAAGATTATCCTCGAGCGCTGCTGTTCTATCACGATCGGGCAGGCTGATCTTCAGGGCACAGAAGCAGGAGATAAACACATTTGAAAACTGGCTGGTGAGAAGTGCCCGCAGTTCAATCGCAGCGGCATTCAGGAGACTCGAACGGTGCGGCAGCTCTTTTAAAAGGGTGCTGGAAACGGGAACCCTCGGAAGGTTTGAAAAGGAGCTGAATTCTCTGGAAAGAACACTTATCTCGTCGGTTTCCCGAAGGTTTGAAATATACTCGATGCGCCTTGAAAACCTTGAAGCTTCAGTAAAGGGAAATAACCCCGAAAGGCTCTACAGAAAAGGGTGGGCAACCGTTCGCGGTAAGGAAGGAGAACTGTTGCGGAGTATCAAGGATACATCCATAAATGAAGAGATAGAGGTTACACTCAGAGATGGTTCACTGCTGGCAAGAACTGAGAGGATCATCCCGGGAAGGACTGATAATGAATGATAGCAACGAGATTAAGGGAACAACCTACGAAGAGGATCTGGAAGAACTGACAAAACTGGTAGATGAAATAGGTCAGGAAGACTGTCCCGTAGATCAGCTTGAAATCAAGGTTAAACGGGCTGCTGATCTAATCAGAGGCCTGAGAGACAGGCTTACGGCAACGGAAACCACAGTACAGGAAGTACTCAAAGAGCTGGAGGAATCCCGGGGAGATCAGTAACAACCCAGGGCTTCGAGAACTGCTGCTGCGACTCTTTCCGGCTCCGGTCCCTCCTCCGCATAGAGAGTTTTTGAACCTTCTGACAGCGGCGCGAATCTATCTCTGTTATCTATTCTGAAAAGAGCTATCACAGGCACTGAAACAGCCGAAGCAATATGCATCGGGCCGTTATCAGGTGTAATGAATAACCTCAAGCCCGCAATTCTCTCAATCAATCCGCTAACTGACAGCTCAGGCATGACTGCAACAGGATATCTGCTTCCAAGGTACTCTGCGGTTCTCTTTTCGAAACTACTGCCCCAGTAGACTTCCAGGATCACCCTCCTGCATATTCTATCTACCAGCTCCTCAAGATGTTCGATCGGGTATATCTTGTTTCCGCTGGCCCCCACATGAAGTCCTGCTGCGTTTCT
>DAOWFD010000032.1 GCA_030638185.1 Candidatus Aegiribacteria sp. | reverse complement strand
GGAAACAGGTGGTGTTGAGCAGAACATCTGAACTTCAGGACAAACTGATCGATGTTCTCGAATTAAAAGAAGATCAGAATGGACTTTTAGGGTAAGGATTACACTTGCGGTATATGTTGTGATTAAGTAAGATACAGAAATGTTAAGTCATAACTAGGAAACTCAGGCTAGGTCTTTATTCAAACATCCCAGATTACACAGAGAGTTTGCGATACCCGTTTTATTTCCCAGATCTTCCATGATATCAAGGGCTTTCTGGAAGTATTCCTGGGCCTTGTCCAGTTCTTTCTTTTCTCCGTATAAACAACCGATATTGTGGTAAAGGTATGACAGTTGCTGGCGGTTATCGGACTTCTCCCAGATCTTCCGCGCATATTCATAGAATGACTGGGCCAGGTCCAGGCGAAGCAGGCTGCCGTAGCATACGCCTATATTGAGGTAGCAAAGGGCAAGATCATCTTCACTTGCGCCGCATTCCTGTTTCCGCCTGAGAGACTCGTGATAGTGCTCAAGAGCCATGTCAATCATACCCTGGACCTTGCAGGTTTTGGCCATAGTACCATGAACAGTTGCCATGCCGTCCCTGTCCCCGAGCTTCTCATAGATCTCCATGGATTTCCGGCAATACGACATCGCCTCAGCAAAGTTTCCTACTTCCAGATCAATCATTCCAAGCATTCTATAGCTTTTTGCCTGCTCGGCAGGCAATTCCAGCTTTACAGAAAGTTCCTGTGATTCCAGAGCGCAAGTTTTCGCTTTCAGGGGATCCGAATGGAGATAGGCGTAGGCAAGTTTGTTCAGTACTGATGCAAGTTCTGAACCGGGAGGCTTTATCCTGTGTCTTTCCAGTTCCTTTTCCAGCTCTATAATTTTCTTACTCGGCATGCAGCTACTCCTGACCAAAACCTATTCGAAACAGGATCTTTCTCAAATAATTCTGCGACTTAATAGCATAATATCTGTTCATGTTACAGGTGTCAATTAACCAGAACGGTTCTGAGAACCTGCAGAGAAGAAGATAGCAACCCTTTCAGCAAGATAAGAAAACGCTGTCATGAAATGAATCTTCATGAGAAAGCCCGGGCGATTACGGCAAGCGGAAGCTATCTAAGCATAACCATACGCTGAGTATCAATAAATTCCTCAGCCTCCATTCTGCAGAAATAGATACCTGGTTCAATATCATCTATCAGGATACTGTGGATTCCGGGAGAGAACTCACTATCGGCAACTGTTGAAATGAGCCTCCCTGAAAGGTTGTATATCCCGATGGATACGTTGCTGTTTTCCGGTACGGCGAACACTACATCAGCGCTGCCAAACGCAGGATTAGGATTGAGGGGATACAGGTTGAATTCAGTAACAGCATCACCGCTCCGGGATTCTATACCGGTAAGAACCGTATAGCTGAAATTCACATCATTAAGCGTACTGGTGGAATCGGAATTGATTGTTTCAAGGATTGCTTTGTACTGAATGTAGAAATCGTCGACACCGAAGATCCCGGTCAGGCTCGTCCCTGATACTGTGATCGTGTCAGACCATGCTCCCATATCTCCTGGGTTATCAGAACTTCTGATCTGGAATGCGAGTACAGTTCCCGCCGGTTCGGAGCCGTTCCATATGATATTACCCCAATCAATCAGATTATCAACCGGCAATTCTATTTCAAGGATGCTGGAAATAAGTTCTCCGTATGCGTTGTAATCAGTAACCTCCCACCAGTTTACATCATCTGCAGTGAATGCTGAGCTGAGTATTTCCAGATTTCCATCATTACTGATATCAGCTGCAACTGCGAATCTGGCTCCATCGTAGGAATCAGTGACGATGTGTTCAGTAAATGAAGTACAGGCATCGTAATTTTCCCACCATGAGATCGAATTGCCGTAGTTCGCAACTCCAATAACATCCGGGTCTCCATCATCGTCGATATCAGCCGTACTGATTTCACTGGGACCGGCAAAATCATCGTCTATGACATGTTTTGTCCATCCTGTGCTTGTACCATCGTTTTCCCACCAGACAATTTCGTTTATAATCCTTGCAGCACCCAGAATGTCTGTGTAGGTATCATCGTTCATATCACATGCACAGGCTCCAAAGGCTCCGTCAAAAGAATTATCGACGATGTTCTGCGTCCATGTAATTCCGGTTCCATCAGTATTCTCGAACCAGCTGACATTATCATTATCCAATGAAGATCCGACAATATCCAGATATCCGTCACCGTTTACATCGTACGTAAAGACAGAAGATGCATTGCCATAAGCGGTAATAACGGAATGCTTTGTCCATACGGTGCCGGAACCATTGTTTTCCCACCAGGCTATTTCATCAGCCAAGTAACCAGCTGCAATTATGTCTACGTCTCCGTCTCCATTAACATCACCGGCATCGACCATCCTGACTCCTGCGAACGAATCAACGTAATGCTCGGCCCATGAATCACCTGAATCGTCGTTCTCCCACCAGGAAATGAAATCCCCATCCGGGGAGCAGCATATCACATCCGGATCGCCGTCTCCATCGATATCCGCTGCATAAACGGACGCTGCATAAGTACAACTACCGATGCTCTCTTTAGTCCACGAACCTCCCTGGCCATCTGCGTTTCTCCACCAGGCGATATTGTGAGCGTAGTATTCCGCACCGACAACATCCAGATCGCCGTCATTGTCAATGTCGGTTGCACACAGTTCCTGAATCCCATCGGAAGAACCGTCGATCTCGTGCCCATATGCATAATAATCGATACGAAGCTGACCGGCCGTACCTGACCAGTTCATATCATATGAAGTGCTGAACTGATCGTTCCAGTCGAATACGGGACCCGAAATCCCGGGGCCTGCGGACCAGTCCGTCTGTATGGCTGAATCAGCGTACAGAAGAGCCGGCAATACAATAACGACAATAGTGGTAACAAGTCTGAATTTCATAACAGTCCTCCTTACGAATAGATATTTTGAGTAATACAAGAATCCATAAATTGAAAATGCGAGAAACACTTCTCAAAAGGAATTGCAGCAAGATGACATACTGCCGGCTCGCGATAGGAGAGGTGGTATGCAGCTATGAAGTACCCGCTTTTAAACACAATGCTGATAAAGTGAAAAGAGGTTCCCGAAGAATAGGTTCCTCCCAATGAAGTGTTTTCAGGATATGCATAGAGGCTCATTAAAAGAAAAGCAATAAAAGCTGATAACACTAGCATACTACACCTCTATATTACTACCATGGAATCACAATATTGAAATGTCAAGAGCTGGCAGGTCCGAAAGAATTTCTGGAAGAGAGTAAGATCCGCCACCTGTCTGAGCATCCGGAAATATCCTCAAATGTCTTTCTCCGTTCTCATTCAATCTGCGAAGATGGATTGACATAATCCTGCGGAGTTCATGAAATATGAACTCATATGTGAGGTATTACCAAAAGTTGTGGATGGAGTTAAATGAGCGTACCCTTTATCGGTAAGATAGAATCTGTCCTCGAATTGAGGACAAAAGGAGGATACGCTCAAGTGTACGATATACTATCAGATCTGAGAAGTCGAGTGGGGAATGAACATGTGCGTGTGAGCGTAAACAGTAACAAACGCGCTCAACATAAAGATGACATACAAGCATTTACGGAACACAGGTTTGCTCCTCTTACTCCCGGGTAAACTCTTTACCATAAAGCTCGAACATTTCTTATGATACATATGCACAACAAGGAGGGAATATGACTGGAGAAAGAATTGAGTTTACCAGAATCGTTGACATTATACACCGATTGTGGAGGGGCCAGTCCCAGGCCAGCATCAGCAGAGATGTTGGTGTAACCACAAGAACCGTCACCAAATATAAATGCATGGCCAAGGCAGCCGGGTGGTTCTCACCTGAAAGTCCCTGTCCGGACTCCGCTGAAATTGAGAAGGAAATCCAGGAGATCGACTCTGCAAGAATTGAAAAGTATAGCAAGCCTGTTCTTACACCATACAAAAACATCATTACGAAATGGCTTGCAATGAAGATCCCTCTGATAGCAATACGCATACTCTTAATTGAGAAGCATGGCGTGAAGGTCAGTTACGGAAATGTACAAAGGTTCTGTTACCGCTTGAAGAACGATCAAGCTGAACTCTAGAATCATTAAAGAAATATCAAATGGACATTATATCCATGATCAGATCTTCCTTTCTGGTGTAAATCCTGCATTCCAAATGCAAATTGTCAAGTACGCCCTCCAGATGACCTGACCTTTCAATAGTTGAACAGGATCCTATTTTACTCCTGAGCGAAGTCTTTCCCGTAAAGCTTGATCATGCACTCGGGGCATATCCCGTGAGTGATTCTCGCATCGGAGTGTTCGGAGATATAGGACTCGATCTGCTGCCAGTAACCGTCATCGTCCCTGACTTTCTTGCAGTTCGCGCAGATAGGGAGCAGACCCTGAAGCCTTTTTACGTCAGCAAGGGCATTACGAAGCTGATCGTTCATGCTGGAAAGCTCCACGTTCTTCAGACGATAGATCTCGGCTTCAGTTTCCTTCTTCTCTGTTTCGAACTGCACCTGAAGCCCCGCTATTTTCTCAATGCTCTTAT
>DAOWFD010000248.1 GCA_030638185.1 Candidatus Aegiribacteria sp. | reverse complement strand
GTCTCAACACCGCCATTAACCTGTGTTCCGACCTGCGCCGGCCAGCTAACGTCGTCCCACAAACCGCGGATAGTCAAAGAAAACTGTTCCCCTGCTTCAACTTCCTCCGGGACATTCCTTCCCTTCCTCAGAAGCAGGTGGTTCATGACTGCCACCTCAAGAAGAAGGGTAAGGTTTCTGCCGGGCAACACAGGTATGATAGTCAGTGGGATCGGCAGATCAAGTATTGTGCTGATCTTCTGAACAAGGCCGGTTCTGTCGAAATTCTGGTTGTCCCTGGACCATTCCTCCAGTTTTACTTCCATATTTATCTGCTGCCTGTCCTTTACCGATCTGATGCCGTAGAACGCTGAGACATCGACCAGGCCAAGGCCTCTGATCTCCATGTGATGCGCCATCCTGGAATCGCCTGTACCAAAGAGAGCATTGCCTATTCTTCTAACGTGAACCCGGTCGTCCGCGATCAGTCTGTGTCCCCTCTCGAGAAGACCGAGCACCGTCTCACTTTTACCGATAGCGCTTCTTCCGGTGCATAGGACTCCTGCGCCGAACACCTCAACAAGACTTCCGTATACGTTCATTCGAGGTGCGAACACAAGATCGAGAAAGCTGAGCAGCTCATGAATCAGCGGAGTGGTATCCCAGGTTGAGAGGAACAGAGCAGAAGAATTGGATTCAGAGGAGTTAATAAGTTCTTCCGGAGGTTTGAGTCCCTTGGTTACAATGGAGCAGTATACCGGAAAATCGAAAATCGATTCAAGTGAAGGTTTCCTTCGTTCTGCAGGAAGTGATTCAAGATACGATATCTCCGTTTCACCGAAAATCTGTATCCTTTCATGAAGAAACTTATAGACATATCCGGTCAGAGCCATTCCGGGTCGGCTGATATCCTGAGATTCAATCAATCTTCCGTGTCCGGTATCTCCGTTCACTGTTTTCAACTCAAGCCGGTCACCCAGTATCTCGAAGAGCTTACCTACCGAAAGCTCCGCCCTCTCAGGGATGTCTTTCATCGGGATTTACTCCGTTATTTCTGTTCTCTCATCAGTTCTACAACCTGTGTTTTGCCACTGGAAGTCGAATATACAATACTGAGCTTACCGGTTTCCGTGTTCTGAAACACATAATTCCCTTCCGGTTCAATTTCGTAATTCACTATTGCGTCTTCGGTTTTCAACCTTGGTATTCGTTTTGTATCATCAATCAGTATACCATTATCAAATTCCGATTCCTCAGCAGCAACGTAATAACTTAGAGAAGTGCCGTTTGAATTATTCCTGTGAGGATGATTATGCATCTTGTCCTTGAATTTCCTGACCTGATTCTCCAGTGAATCAAATGCGTTGTCGAAAGCCGAATAGATATCATGGGATTTCGATTTGGAGTCCAGTTTTATATGATTTCCTCTTACCTGTATATGAACGTGATTGGTTCCAGAGGTTACTTCCAATATCACACGGACATCATTTATGCCATCGTAGAACCTGTCTATGGTTCTGAGTTTATGTTCAACATGCTGCTTAAGAGCATCTGTGAGGTCGAAGTGCCTTCCACTGATTTCGATATTCATTTAGAACTCCCTTCGGGTAGGTGTCTATTTTTTCAATGGAAACTGTGAACTCGAAGAAAAAACACTGTTCCGCATATGCGATATGTGCATATTCTGAACAGCGAAGCAATAACAAATATATTTATCACAAAACAATAATATTGTTCCTGGAGGGCCGGGTCAACAGCAGGGAATGCAAAGCACCCCCGGTCCTGTATTATTCCTATCTCTTGTAGCTGCTTATGAATTCTTCAACTTCAGGGATACCCCCCTGGAGTATCAGATACCCGTTGTGTGGTTCCCGTTCCGTGATCTCGCCGGCTACAGGGGTAAGCATGATCCTCTTCACCTCTTCCCTGTCATGGCTCTGTCCAAGTACCCAGCACAGTTTTACGTATGCCACTTCAGGAAGCATGTTCGATGCTGGAATTACACCAAGATCCATGATATCACGCCCGGTATCGTATACGAACATCTGTACGTATCCCCACAACGTTTGAACTGTCATGTATATGTGTATGCCCTGATCGCAGGCTTTCTTAAGCACAGGATAGAGAGGTTTGTTAACATGTCCGAGTCCCGTTCCGGCTATAACGATTCCTTTGTATCCGTTATCAATAAGTGATTCGATGATATCGGGTTTCATATCAGGGTAGTAATAGACAATCGATACCCTTGGATCGAATGCTGTATTGATATTCACCTTGCGGTCTTTTCTTCTCTTTTTATAGTCTTTTTTCAGATGCGTGATCTTTCCATTCTCAACCATTGCCAGCGGTATATCCCCGATAGTCCTGAATGTGGATCTGTAGGAGGAGTGCATCTTTCTGACCCTTGTTCCCCTGTGCAGAAGTCCGTACTGGTCACTGGTGGGTCCGAACATGCAGACCATAACTTCTGCAATATCGCTTCGGGCAGCGGCATAGGTAGCATTCATGAGGTTTATTGCCGCATCGCTGGAAGGCCGGTCGCTTGATCTCTGGGAACCGACCATTAC
>DAOWFD010000136.1 GCA_030638185.1 Candidatus Aegiribacteria sp. | reverse complement strand
GACGTTCTTTTCAAGAATTGCTCTATCCTCACCGGTCAAATGAATTGGAACCGAAGTGTATGCCATGCTTCCTCCTTGATGGGTATATAACAGACCCATCAAGTATATCACATAGCATTAACTATTGCAACTAGGTACTAGTATTTGTGCCCAGCATTTTGCATTAAACACTTCTGCAAATTCTGCCGTCAACTTCGAAACAGAATTCAAGTGTTCCTCAAGCAGTTGCCATTTGTCAGGTGGCTGATTCTCCAGACTGTGTGCGTAGAATTTCTGGCTCATTTTTCACCCAGATTATCTATTGAAATTTGTGTTTCTAATGAACACTATACTTTATTTGAAGGTGTAACAAGGGTAAGTTTTCCGCGAACCTGTTGGCTTATTTTATCCATTCATCATGATAACTTCGCCCCATGATTCAATATCCTGGATATAGAAGCGATAGGACTCAGCGCGAACCTATTTCAAATAACCATTCAGGTTCCTATAATTCCAGCAGCTTCAACTGGCTGTCTTGATTCAGTTCATTTCATGGGACTGAATCAACAAAAAACCAGAAAATCATTTTGAGAATCTTGCTTCATGAAACTCTTAGGTATGATCTGATTATCAGCGAGAAAGGGACGGTTTCCCGCACCTTCGTATGTGATTAACCAGAGATATCGGACAGCTGCGTCCTGTAGATGAATGTATTCTGTTATCGAACATTCCTCGACTGGAAATACCAGGATATTGTACTAATATAAATCCGGATGTTCTGTCTCCATGTGTTCTGAAACCTTTTCCATCAGTTCTGAAGCAACCTTTTGAATGGCATCAGCTTCTTTAAGTGAAACAGTGTATGCCTGCTCATATTCACATGTGTTTCTTTTCACTCTGAACCTTTGAATTGCATCGACTCTCTCTTCGGGAAGGTCAAGTATGTATAAAAAGCTTTCAATGTATTTGTAATGATGTCCCGGTGTTGAACCAAAACGCCAGCCTTCTGCATGCATGCAGGCCTTTGCCAGGATCATGATTGCCTGATAAGAAAACATGAACTTTGCATCATCGCTAATTCCTGATATATGGGAGTCCTTAACATTCCGTCGAGCAATATCCATGAAACGACACACTGATTCCCTGCTGGGATAATCCCTTCTGGGTCTGTTCTGTTCAATCCATCTTTCGAAGTTCATCATCACTGCCTATAAGGATTATCTTCTCTCCATTGTGGACACGATTTAGAAAACTGGTTGAAAGCCGTGCTACATAATCCGATCTGTCAAATACCGAGAGGCTTATTGTTCTTCCTATTGATGATTCAATATCAGATACGGATTTCATCATCCTAAGCTGATCGACTGATCCCACAACCATCAGATCAACATCGCTTGAAGGAACAGCTTCTCCCGTGGCAAAGCTGCCATATACATATGCAAAATCAATATTCTCAATGTGATCACGGAGGCATTCTTCTATTCTCAGCAGTATTCCCGATGATTTGACTGCAATGCTCCTGATTTCATTAAAAACTTGAGATTTCCCGTTGGCAGAATAGTAGACCCGGCGTCCTGATCGTCTTGCGTTGACCAACTCAAGCTTCAGTAATTTCACCATATCTCTATGTAGAATTCCCGGATTTGAATGTCCCAGGATTCTTGCCATCTCCGAGAGATAGAATTCCTTTTTAGGATTCATGTACAGCAGCGCAAGCATAGATCCTCTGACACTGCCTATGAGTTCGAGAAAAGTATTTCTAACATCGTACTTTATCATATTGATATCATTCAATATCATCCTGATAAAGTCAACAGCTATGATAGTGGTATTTCTTCAATATCATACTATATCATTATGATAAAATAAAACCAGCAGGAAACTTGACTTCCCACCCCTTCATAGAGTTAGACGATTAGCCGGATTTATCGCCCAGCTGCGCTTTGTAGATCCTGGAAAGTGCTTCATCATCATCGCAGTTTCCGAATATCCAGATTACTTCTATCTCCCTTTTTCTTTCACGTGTGTTCATAACGGATAAGTGACATCCACTGTCCGCGAAATCCTCCGAGAATAGGATTCCTTCAGATATGGAATGAGCTTCCACGAAACCCTTTTCCGGAGTCTCCACCCGCCCCCAGCGTCCCACATCGAACCACGCCCCCGCATGCTCCCTGCCCTGCCTCAGCAGAGGTTTGCTCTGCGCAGAATGGATTACCTTATCATGCTCTCCTCCGGGGGAAAGGAATCCTCTTGTATCGAAGTGGCCGCCGAGGTAAGCTTCGTGAGTGGCTTCAGGACAGAAATATGTCTTCAGAATAGGGGTCTCCGGCAGCATGGAAACCCTCCATGTAAGGTCAAGTGAACCATACTTTTTATGATCCACTGTCCAGGCGATCTCCCAGCCCCTTTCCGGAAGACCTCCGGTGAGGGTTTCAAACTCCTTCCAGCTGCAGTCCACAGAGTCGAGTCTGAAGGGTCTGTTGTTGTCATTGATCCTGGGATGGATGCCGCCGAACCAGGGTTTCTCCCATGCGAAATCGGATGGTCCGGGATGTGAAGACATGAGGTATTCAACTCCATCCAGGCGCAGGCTGTACACATGTCCGAACTCCGTTGGATCGATCAGAGCTTTCATCCTGTTGTTGGATATAGTTAGAATTCCGTCCTTTTCTGAAAGCTCGGCAGAAGGCGCGGCGCTGCTGATGATCCTCACCGGGTAAACATTGTCCCTACCGGCGATACCAAGCGAAATCTCTGAGGTACCCGCTTCAGGAATCGCTGCCGATATTGAATTGCCGCTGCTTACCGAACCGTTTGCTGCGATGACGCCGTTTATGGCTATGGTCCCCCTGCGTTTTCCAAGGAGATTGTGTGAGAGCTTCAGTTCGTATCCTTCGCCCATCACGGGATCTATATTGTGATCTGTGAAGTCTGTTCTTTCCAATGCGGAGCCTCTGTCCCAGCCCAGTATCCTCGCATCACTGAGAAGCTCCTTCAGATCTCCTCTTGCAAGAAGCACCCTGAAAGGAAGGGAATGCTCTCTCTTCCCCGGAGCAATAACTATGTCTTCAGTTTCAGGTCTTCCTTGCAGTAGCTTCTTCCATGAAGGGAACCAGGCACTTAGGGTCATTTCACCGCTGGATACCGCAAGCCAGGGGGCACCCAATCCTGCTGTATCCTTCGGGTAATCCTCCGAAACTTCGGGGATCTGATTGTACACTTCCTGGCAGGCGAAAATGCCCTTCTTGAGTGGAATGATCCGGGTTCCGGTTGAAAACGGGTATCCTCCGCCCCACCTTGCCGCGAAGCGTACCATCTGATCTGAAGTAGACTCGTTTAGAATACTGCTGCTTACCTCTGCGTATCCAGCGGGATCAAGTCGGTAAATCAAATCATGCTTCAAGCCGGGTCTTGATGGCCAGATGGTTCCGGCAACAACCTCATTATCCCTTATGGAAATGTCGTACAACTGGTGCGGGAGGTCAGAATTCCAGTAAGGCGGCCCTGCGGTCATTCCTATGTATCCGGCCACCTTTTCCCTGTCATCTTCATCCGGTATTGATATGGTTCCCATAGCCCCGATCCTGGAAATTCCCAGAGTAATATCCTTCCCTATGATAACAGCCCTTTTCCGGGTGAGAGCGGCTTCGGGGGCACCTGTGAAGGGGCCATGGACAAGGATGATCTTTTCCTCCGCCCCTGCCTTTCCGTTCAGGAACAGGATCAATCCCAGTTCATTCAGACCGTCTGAGAGGGTGGGCAGGGGAATGCGCACCTGCTGGAAAATGCTGTCTTCCAGCGGGTAAGTCTCGTTCAGGAAAACCTCTCCACCAAGCCTTGCCTCCAGCCTGAAAGAATCCGATCCGACCAGCTTCTTGATGTCCAGAGCCAGTTCTTCCTGTCCCGGTGAAAGCCTGCGTACAGGTGAAGAGAGAATTAAAACAGGTTCCTCAGCTCTTATACCTATACCGATCGAAAGTGGATCATCGCCGGGCAGAACGATTGAAACCCTCGGGGATCTGTCCCTGTCGGGAATAGGAACTTCTACAGGTTCCGGAATGACATCGAAACCTTCTGAGGCCTCCCGAACCGTCAGCGATTCTGGTGCAGTAAGATATTTATGCGATTCTATTGATAGTTCCTTTGGTAAGGAATTTCCCTCGATGCTGACACTGACAGCTTTTCCATAGAAGATTTTCTCTCTGTTTCTTCTTACCGAAACGGATAGGAGAGGGGTTTCGAGGAAAGAAAGTATCCTTCCCCTGCGGTCGAATTCAGCCTTGAAGCTGTCGTCTCCGATCCTGAACAGGTAATTGAAAACTTCCCGCCCCGTCTCTGTTCTCTGCTCATCAGGCTCAACTTCCAGCTCCCTGATGAAGCAGTCGTACCAGTCGGTGTTCCCCAGAAAATCCCTGAATTCAGCCCTTCCCAGAAGGAACGGCATATAATTCTGCATGTAGACCATGCTGTCGGGTACCCAGAAGAATCCCGTTTTCTTGTAAAGGGGCATGGCCTTGAGGTTCGCGGGCCATGTATGCAGGTCTATACGGTAATAGCCATCGTCTGCTGTTCTTCTTACCGCGTCCAGAAGGAGTTTCTTACCCAGTTTTTTACCGTGCAGGTCGGTAACTACATTCAGCAGCGCCACGTATGCTGCATCAGGTTCTCCTCCGTAGGGGGTCGTCCGGCAATAGCCCACAACTCTGTCACCATCTATCGCAAGCACAGTAAATAACTTGCCGGAAGAATTCTCTGTCATCTCAACACTCTCGGCTGTGTGTTCCGATGCCCCTAGAAATCCCGGAGGCCATCCTTCTCTGCTCTCGGACCACATTCGGGCAACTCCTTCGGCATGGAGCTTCTTATATATTTCAAAATGTATTTTTTCCATTTTAATTTCTTCCAATGCATTCAGGATTACAATCTGCATCCAGACGTGGAATCACGAGAACCCTATTTTCCAAGGAACAGTGAACTAAGGCTCTTTCCTTCATGGGTACGCTTTATAGCCTCGGCAAATATGCGTGCGACAGAAAGGGTTTCTATTTTTGTGACAGGGCCCCCTATGACCTTTTCAGCGGCTTCAGTGTTGAACTCGACCGTATCAGTGACGTACAGCTTTGTCAGGGGGCTGTCCTCGATTCTCCTGACGGCATTGCATGATAGAATACCGTGGGTAACAAAGGCGTAGACCTCTTTCGCTCCACGCTCCATGGCTATTTCCGCACACATGACCAGGCTTTTGCCGGAAAGAGTCTCATCATCGTTCATGACGACCGTTCTGCCGGAGAGATCGTCTATACCCTCGACTGTTTTCAAGTGCGGCGTTTCGCTGTCGTCTACTCTGAGCTTCTTGACATAGCCTGTTTTAATATCCGGGGATTGCCCGGCCTCCTTAAGGGAACGGGCCACATGCATCGCAAGGAAATCGTTGTTCATGATGCTGCCCGAATCGGGGGCCACGAAAGCGAGCTTGTCCGTACCGAAGGAAACTATCTTGTCAAGAAAAACTTCGTCCGCGTGCAGCTGGTCAACCGGGATGTCGCTGAAACCCTGGCTCTGGGGGCAGTGGAGGGTCATTGTAAGAACCCTGTTGGCCCTGACCGATGCCAGCATGTCGAACATCATCTTGGCGGTTATGGCAATTCTGGGCTTATCCTTCTTGTCGCTTCTTGCGTAGGGAAAATAAGGTGTAACCGCGGTAATCCTTCCGACGCTGTCCTTGAGGGCGTATATCATCTGTAGCAGCTCCAGAATGTCGCCGGAAACGGTTCCGAAGGCCAGGTCCCTGTCCTGAAAGATGGACCTTTCTCCCGACTGTATTACGAATACATCCTTTTCACGAACGGTCTCTCCGATAAAATTCACCATAAGATTGCCGTTGGAGAACTGTACGAAATCCACAGGTTCCGGTTCTATCCCCAGGATCTCACATATACGTAATCCAAGCGTCTGGCTGGCCCGACCGCAGCATATGGCTATATTGCCGAACATTAAATCTCCTCCTGTTACAGGAAATCAGATATTTGAAAGAATTTCCCAGTTTTCATCCACAGTTCCTAGAAGAATGTTGATCATCACCGTGAAGGATTCGTATCCAAGCCCATCTTCCGTGGAAAAGGTGTACATTGCCGACACATCTCCCGATTCGGGATCTATTGCGAACTTGACCCACGTATTGTTCCAGTTAAGTTGTGCAATTGTCTCGAGGGCGGCCGTTCTTTCGGTTCCGGACTCAGGCACTATGCCGGGCGTAAGAGCGACAAGAAGGCATCCCTCCATTTCCGGGTCCACAAGAATGTACATATATGGGATTGAAGATCCATCCTCTGCTTCGGCAATAAGTATGAACTCGTTCTCAGCTCTTTCGTAGATCAGTTCCTCCCCTATCTGATCAAGGTATCCTTCGATTATATCGCCACTTACCTCTGCGAATGAAACTGCTGCTATTACTGATAGAGCAAGGATAACGTTCTTCACACCTGAACCTCCATGTCGGGGTTATGCATACAAAATAAAGACAATTATATTATGTTCATTAAAAGAGCTTTCGGGAAGTGTTTCAATGGAAGCTTTCTGATAACCGATTAATAGGATCTCCCGCTGCGAACCAGCGGGATTAACGTATTAAAAGTAACTGGAGGCGGCAATGGATCGTAAAATAAGAGTACTGATCGGAAAACCCGGTCTGGACGGGCACGACCGGGGAGCCAAGTACATAGCGAGAGCCCTGAGAGACGCCGGTATGGAGGTCATTTATACCGGGATCCGTCAGACGCCTGAAGCAATCGTCAACGCAGCCATCCAGGAAGATGTTGACTTTGTAGGCCTCTCTCTTCTTTCCGGAGCCCATAATCACCTATTCCCTGAAGTGGCCAGGCTTCTGAATGAGAAGGGCGGTTCGGACATTATCCTTTTTGGCGGCGGTGTTATCCCGGAGGAAGATATTCCTGGCCTGAAAAAAGCCGGGTTCAAAGCCATATTCACGCCGGGAGCTTCTTCATCCGAAGTTGTGGATTTCATTGAGCAGGAAATCCAGACTCGCTGAACCACCCGCAGAATTCACCGGGCCGGAGGTAGACTTGCTTTCCAGTGAGGTCGAAGATCTCGCAGGTAAAGTACGAAGTAAAAACCAAAGAGGAATGGCGAGAGTTCTTTCAATGGTTGAAAACGGCCATCCTCTTGCTCCCTCAATATTGCATTCCCTCTACAACCCTGAGCGGTCAGGTCTTACCATCGGGGTTACCGGCTATCCGGGAGCCGGGAAGAGTACACTTACAAACCGTCTCATAGCGTACTATAGAAAGCACGGCTGTAAAGTCGGCGTGATAGCCGTTGACCCATCCTCTCCCTTTTCCGGAGGAGCCCTTCTGGGGGATAGACTGAGGATGCAGGACCACGCTTCGGATCCGGGAGTGTTTATCCGAAGCATGGGAAACAGAGGCCATCTTGGCGGGCTTTCGGGAACCACAAGAGATGCACTTGAAGTTTTTTCCGCGGCATCCTATGACCCCGTGCTTGTTGAAACCATGGGGGTTGGACAGGCGGAGGTTGAAATAGCTTCCCTTGCGGACATAACCCTTCTGGTTCTGGTTCCCGGCCTGGGTGATGAGGTACAGACCATGAAGGCCGGGATCATGGAGATAGGGGATATTATAGTGCTCAACAAGGCTGACAGACCCGGCATAGAACAATTGGAAATGTTCGTGAACGCCAGCCTTGACCTCATTCCCGATCAGATTTCAAGACCCACGGTCATCAGTTGTTCCGCACTGTCCGGAGAAGGTATCGAAAAACTGACGGATGCTATTGCCAACTGTGTTTCTTTTGGAATGGGGCGAAGGGTCATCGCGCGAAGACGGACTAAACTAATACTTAGAAGCATTATCCGGGAAAAGGGAAAGGAACTTGCTCGAAAACATGTTTCGGACCGGTACGGCAGTATTGAAGAAGCTATAGAATCTATTCTTGAGGGTAAGACAACCCCATATGAAATAGGCGAAATGCTTTCCGGATTTCTTGAGAATAAACGGGAGAATGAGAATGAGTGTAAAAGGGATTGATCACATCGGTATAGCAGTTAAGAACCTGGAGGAGTCAATGCCGTTCTACATGGACGATCTGGGCCTGACTTTCCTGGGGATAGAGGAAGTCCCCTCACAGAAGGTCCGCGTGGCTATGTTCAGTGTCGGAGAGTCCAGAATAGAACTCCTTGAGCCGACTTCGGAAGAGAGCCCGATTGCAAAGGCCATAGAGAAGCGGGGGCAGGGAGTACACCATATTGCCTACTCGGTTGAAAGTGCTTCCGGCGAAATAGATTCATTGAAGCGCAAGGGCATAAGGATGATAGATGATACCGCACGGGAGGGAGCGGGAGGAACAAGAATAGCCTTTATTCACCCCGCTGCCAGCGGGAAGGTACTGACTGAATTGTGCGAACATCCGAAAGCTGAAAAGGAAAACCAAGATGAGTTCTCTTGAAAAAGCCGACAAACTCCACGCTCTTAGAGAAAAGGCATTTGCGGGCGGTGGCGAGAAAAAGATTGAAAAGCAACATGAGAAAGGCAAGCTGACCGCAAGGGAAAGAATAGACCTTCTCCTTGATGACGACAGTTTCGAAGAATTCGATATGCTTGTTACCCACAGGTCCACAAGTTTCGGACTGGACAAGAAGAAGATCCCCGGTGACGGCGTGGTCACCGGTTACGGAACAATTGACGGCAGGCAGGTGTACATCTTTTCCCATGATTTTACCGTATTCGGAGGCAGCCTTTCGGAAACCTTTGCCGAGAAGATACTTAAAATTATGGATATGGCTGCCATGAACGGCGCTCCCCTCATCGGACTCAACGATTCAGGTGGAGCAAGAATACAGGAAGGGATCGAGAGTCTTGCCGGGTACGGGAAGATCTTCCTGAAGAACGTACTCTATTCGGGAGTTATTCCGCAGATTTCAGCCATACTGGGGCCCTGCGCCGGAGGAGCCGTCTACAGCCCCGCCATAACCGATTTCACGATAATGGTTAAAGACATAAGCTACATGTTCGTTACAGGCCCCACAGTTGTAAAAGCCGTAACCGGGGAAGACGTTACGAAAGATCAACTTGGCGGGCCGGGTATTCATAGCAAACGCAGTGGCGTATGCAGTATTGTGTGTGACGAGGAGGAGGAAGCTCTTCTTCTTATTAGAAAGCTCATCAGCTACATGCCGCAGAACAACATGGAGGATCCCATCAGAGTGTCCTGTACTGACCCGCCTGACAGGAAGGAAATGTGGCTGGACGAGTTCGTGCCTGACAATCCCAACAAACCTTACGAAATGCGTACGGTAATCGAAGCCATCGTGGATAACGGCGAATTCCTTGAGATCCAGCGATCCTTCGCTCCCAACATTATCATTGGATTCGCAAGGATGAACGGCCATTCTATTGGAATTGTGGCGAATCAGCCCTCCTACCTTGCAGGGGTGCTGGACAATGATGCTTCTGTTAAGGCTGCCCGTTTTGTCCGTTTCTGTGACGCATTTAACATCCCTGTTGTAACCTTTGTGGACGTACCCGGCTTCATGCCCGGAACGGCGCAGGAATATGGCGGGATAATCAGGAATGGAGCGAAGCTTCTCTTCGCTTATGCCGAGGCGACAGTGCCAAAAATAACGGTGATAACAAGGAAAGCCTACGGCGGTGCCTACGATGTAATGAGTTCAAAGCATATCAGAGCAGACATAAACTACGCCTGGCCAACGGCGGAGATAGCTGTAATGGGACCTGATGGGGCCGTTGAGATCATCTTCCGCCGTGATATCGAGGAAGCCGAAGATCCCGTTGCCAGGAAAAAGGAACTGGTGGACCAGTACCGGGTTAAATTCGCAAACCCCTACGATGCGGCATCACGAGGTTATCTGGATGATGTTATAATAGCGTCAAATACGAGGTTCCGTATAATCAAGGCCCTTGAAATGCTTGCGGGAAAGCGGCAGACGATCCCCCCTAAAAAGCATGGGAATATTCCGTTATGATATTGGTCGGAGCCATGACCCTTATGGCGGTTCAAATGAATGCTGCCGATATCGAAGGGGGTCTTGGAATAGCCTTAGTAGGTATGGTAACCGTATTCACGGGGCTTGTAGTGCTGGCCTTTATGCTTCCCGCCCTTGAGAGCTGGATTAAAGACAGATTCGGCCTTGAAAGAAAGAAAAAATCATCTCTTTCACAGCAGGATACTGATAAACCCTTGACCCCGGAGGAAGTAGCTGCGGTATCTGCGGCAATTCATGCTCACTTCTGCCTTCTTGACCAGGTGGAGAATATGAAACTTACATGGGAAATCCATGAGAAACCCTATACACCCTGGAGACTTGCGGGAAGGGCTGAACTCATACAGGAATCGGGATCGCTGCAGAACAGAGTCAGGAGTCGCTGAAATGCCTGAATACACAATAATAATCAACGATAAAACTTATACTGTTAATATTGGAAGAATACTGGATGATACGGTGGACGTAACGCTCGACGATAAAACTTACCAGGTTAAGGTTGAAGCCCCGATGAGGAAGGCATCGAAGACTCCGGTGATAAAAAGGCATCGCCAGGTTCTTAACGCCGCTGAGGTGCCCGACAGAACATCCCCCCCAGGCATCGCGACTGTAAAGGGTAACGTTGTCGCACCTCTGCCTGGACTTATCCTGAAGGTCCTCGTAAAAGAGGGTGACGCGGTAAATGCGGGGCAACCTTTAGCGATAATGGAAGCGATGAAGATGGAAAACGAGATAGAGTCACCTGTTTCGGGAACGGTGGCTGAGATTCTCGTATCCGAAGGTGAAAACATTCTTGAGAATGCAGTCATCATGAAAATCGGAGGCTGATACATGTCCATTTCTTCAAACCTCCTCATGTGGATCACCGGAAGCCTCCAGGAACACAGTCAGAAGCTGAATCTACTTTCATACCTGGATGATACCGGGTTTGGCCAGTTGGAGCCAGGCAATATCGTAATGATAGTCATAGGCCTTGTTATGATATACCTGGCCATTAAAAAGGATTACGAACCCCTTTTACTCGTACCTATCGGATTCGGCATAATAGCAGGTAACATTCCCTACAATCCAGAGCTAATGCCCATCGGTTACCAGGATATTCTCGGCGGGCAGCAGTCGGTCTTCAGCCTGTTCTACTTCGGAGTGAAGAGCGGCCTCTTTCCTCCCCTGATCTTCCTGGGAATAGGAGCCATGACCGATTTCAGCGCATTGCTCTCCAATCCCAAACTGCTACTTCTGGGAGCAGCCGCCCAGATAGGTATATTCATTACATTACTGGGATCGTTGCTCCTCGGATTTAACCTGCAGGAGGCAGCCTCCATCGGAATCATCGGAGGTGCCGACGGGCCTACAGCGATATTCGTCGCCAGCCAGATGTCCCCGATCCTTCTCGGGGCGATAGCGATCGCGGCCTATTCCTATATGGGTCTTGTGCCTGTCATACAGCCTCCGATCATGAGACTTCTCACAACAAAGGAAGAGCGTCTGCGAAGGATGAAACCTGTCCGACAGGTTTCACAGACAGAGAAGATACTGTTTCCCATAATTGCTTTCCTTATAACATCCTTCATCGCTCCGGGAGCCATAACTCTTCTGGGTATGCTTTTCTTCGGAAATCTTCTAAAGGAAAGCGGAGTAACCGACAGGCTGGCTAAAAGCGCACAGGGATCCCTTAACAACATAGTCGTCATACTTCTTGGCTTCGCAGTTGGAACCAGTACCCAGGCAATTTATTTCCTTACACTGGATTCTCTGAAGATCTTCGTACTCGGAGCTATCAGTTTTGCGATTGCCACAGCCGGTGGTGTTCTCTTTGCGAAGTTCATGAACCTCTTTCTCAAGGGAGACAACAAGATTAATCCTCTTATCGGGGCGGCAGGCGTATCGGCTGTTCCCGATTCCGCCAGGGTTGTGGAGATCGAGGGAAGGAAGTATGACAGGAACAACCACCTTCTCATGCATGCAATGGCACCCAATGTCGCTGGAGTTATTGGAAGCGCCATTGCTGCTGGAGTTCTTCTCAGCATTGTTCCACATTAGGAAGGAAGCATAGATGCCGGGTCCGAGTAAGTATGAATACCTGGTAACAGGTGGAGCGGGATTTATAGGCTCACATCTCTGTGAACTACTTCTTTCAAGGGGGAAAAGTGTCCTGGTGCTTGACGATCTCTCAACGGGAAACCTTTCCAATCTTGATGGATGTTCTCACAATTCCTCCTTCAGGCTCGTTGTGGGTTCGGTTCTTGACGAGTCTCTGACGAGAGGGCTGGTGCATCAGTGCAGAACAATTATCCACCTTGCTGCCGCAGTAGGAGTGGAGAACATCATCCGACAGCCTGTAGAAACCATCGAAACCAATGTAAAGGGAACCGAAATCGTTCTGATGGCCGCTGAATCATGTGGTACACCTGTTTTTATCGCGTCAACTTCCGAGATTTACGGTAAAAGCGAAAATGTGCCTTTTCGCGAGGATGGAGATATCGTTCTTGGGGCTACCTGCAGAAGCAGGTGGAGTTACGCCTGCTGCAAGGCGATAGATGAGTTCCTTGCGCTGGCGTACTGGAAAGCCAAAGGGCTGCCTGTTGTAATCGGACGGCTTTTCAATACCGTAGGACCCCGGCAATCGGGAAGGTACGGTATGGTCCTTCCAAGGTTCATAGAACAGGCGGTCAGCGAAAAACCCATTACCGTGTTCGGCGATGGCGAACAGACCAGGTGTTTCAGCCTGGTCTACGAAATAGTGGATGCCATCGTTTCTCTTATTGAGAATCCTGATGCTGTAGGCAAAGTTATCAATATCGGATCGACCGGGGAAATATCCATAGGCTCCCTTGCTGAGAAAGTCAGGGAAATATCAGGATCCAATTCCGAGATAGTACTTATTCCATACGAAGAAGCATATCCCGATGACTTCGAGGATATGCGAAGGAGAGCGCCTGATGTGTCTCTTCTTCGAACCCTTACCGGTAAAGTACCAGAAGCCGAAATTGATGCCATCATCCGGGAAATCCTCAGTAAGTGAAAGATGAGGGCTAAAGCCACCAGCTCTTCGAATGCGAGGCTGAAGATCGCGAGAAGCCTTCACTCCAGAAACGGGGTACTGAAGCACGGTCTTTTTCTGATGGAGGGTCCAAGGTTCGTATCTGATTTCCTTTCGAGGGGAACTCCTGAGTGGATACTTGTATCCGGCAGGGCCAGCAGGTTGTCCGAGACCGTGGCGGAGAATGCTGCCGTAATGGATATTCCCGTGATTGAGATACCTGAAAAACTTTTCAGCGACATTTCTGACACGGAGGCTTCACAGGGAATCATAGCAGTCTGCCCGCTCCCTTCAACGGATATCGAGAATATACCCCGAGAGGGTGTTTTTCTTTTGCTGGATGGGATATCGGATCCCGGAAACATGGGCACCATAATAAGGTCCGCAGCCGCCTTCGGTTGTACTACCGTAATCGCGGGGAAGAACAGCTGCTGTCCGTTTACTCCCAAGGTCACCCGGGCTTCCGCCGGCATGAACTCAGCCGTACCGATAATTTTCGATGCTGATATCG
>DAOWFD010000070.1 GCA_030638185.1 Candidatus Aegiribacteria sp. | reverse complement strand
GGGCCCATCGAATCTGTAACCGTCTCCATAATATCCGCCTGAACCACCTCCGCCATCGTCCAGGAAAGTGGCATATACAGCAAAGTTTCTGGGAAGGATCATCGTCGCGATACAGTAGGAGTTAATCTGATCTTCGGCTATCACCTTGGACAGAACCCTTACTTCATATGAGTTTGCCGCGCTTATCTGATTATTCAAATCATGGGGGTCGACCCAGGCCTGAACCCAGCCTAACTCTCCGCCAAGATCGAACCAATTATCAGAAAGGGAGGAATCGGGAAGAAACCTGACGGGTTCAATCCCCTGAGGCACATCCGCGCCGCCCATTATCATGTACACCGCCAGATTAGCTCCCGCCTCGGCGGTGAACCTGGCCTGTATTCGCTCCTTTGCCCATAATTGTGACCTGACATTGGACTCGAAAAGCATGTATACCGCTCCTACAAGGATGATCAGTACTACTGCCGAGATCATAACCAATATCAGGGCGGAGCCTCTTTTATTATTTTTTCTCATGACACTCCTCCTAAATACTATTGGCACCGTAAACCTCGATGTTGTCGATATTCCATCCGCCACGTTCTAAATTGGGACCGCTGATCAGCGAGAACAGTATCCAGTAGTAATCCATACCGGTGCCTTCATCCTTGAATTCATCGGATACATCCAGGTAGTATTCCGGTGGTGTTCCTTCGTACTCCCAGACTTTCTGATTCTCGCCATCGTAACGACGGACTTCCACCCACTCGCTGAGGTCGTAGGGATTGGGCGGAATCGTATCGGTGGAGAATCCCACGTGTACCCAGCCGTCATCCATAGGCGCAAGACCCACACACCTGTAGAAAACAAACCTGATGAATTCGTAGCTTAGAGTGGTAGCCATATCATACCGCTCGGACATAAGCCATGATGCCTCGTTAGGGTAGTAGTAACCTTCATTGAATGTCAGGGCATTTCCTGCGTAATGCCTGCCATTTAACGGTGTTGGCTGGGGATCAGGTTTCGGCCAGAAGAGCGCTGTGACTCCTATCTCCCATGAGTTATGTATCCCTCCGTGTGACCATGGCCCTATGTAGGTGACTGTACCCCAGGTTGTCCATGCTTTTCCCCAGGCAGCAGGGTAGAACTCATCGATGTCGTTAAGATCGAGATAGGACCAGTTGTCCGTCCATAACAGTGTGTCCGACTCATGAATATCGTGCTTCCAGAGAAAGAAATCATCTCCCCAGGAATCGATCCTTTCATCCAGTCCGGTAGCATTTGAGTTAGCCCAGACAGAGAAATTATCTATGACGTAACCATCCTGATTGTTCGACGGTATAGGAACCGCACCGAAGACAAAACGGAACCAGAGAGTTTCCCCCGCATAGTCTTCAAGGTCAACTTCAACCGTGTCCCATTCCATTTTCACGGGATAGTTGTATCCATCGCTTTTTTCCCTGTAAGTATTTATCATTCCGCCCGGATAGTCCGGTCCACATACTATCTTGTAGTAATCCGGATCCAGAATTGTTTTGTATTCAATCCTGTCCCAGACTAAGCTGTCTGTGGATACTTCGAGGAACCCTCCCTGATTCTTGTTCCTGAGCCAGTAAACGTGATTAAATCTCATAATCGGATCTGTGTAGCCAGCGTCCGTTGCCTCCGGGATGTCGACGGATTCGGAAACCAGATGACACCAGCTGTCTCCTGTGTAACCAGGACCGACATCAGTGTAATCATCGGGGTTCTCGAAATCTTCCGATTCAAGCAGATCACCCCACTCGGAAGGTGGCTCACCAATTCCCCATACTATGACATTGTAGAACATCTGCCAGCCACCGTCAGTTGTGTATTCGCTGGCGTCGTGGGCGCTGAAATGAATTCTGCGATGCTGAGTAACCTCGTCTCTCACACATACTCCGGAAAGATTATTCAAGTCCTCTGAGTATGTGAGAAGAGTATCGCCAGGTGAGTTGTAGATCATACTGTCAAGAACTGACTGCATGCCGGTTGATGCGGGTGTGTATACATCGAAGATTTCGAATAGTCCCCCCGGCAGATCTCTATTTACAGGATGCCAGTTATTGGCGGGAGTCATCTGAAGATTCATCTGTTCTGAATATGCACTACCCATCAGGAAAATATCCGCTGCATCTCTGGCGTTCAGAGTGACAACCGGAACCTCCAGCGGAGCGTCCAGAAGAGGGTTATTGAGTACATCAGGATGCGGGAAGACCCCGGCAGCGTCTCTGTGCCTGAGTACAATCAGATTGATTCCCTTGCCGATGTAATCGTATGTCTCCATCTCATCGTCGTTAAGAATCTCGACGCTCAGCCCCCAGAAGAGCAGCCTGTTTATCATAAGCAGCTCGTCTTCGGTCGGGTCATGATCCTCACCGGTTCCAGGAACGTTAAAAACAACCAGTCCATTGAGATCCGGAGGCGGGAAGAAAGCGGGGTTAATGTCATGGTTCATCCCCAGATTACGCGGGGAAATAGTGGTGTGGACCTCTATCGAGTAGGTCTGGTTGCCCCATGTATCGCTGAGTTCAATGGATATCTGAACATGTCTGACAAGGTCTCTGTCATCGGCATCCAGAGGTTCCGGAAGTGGGTTGCACAGTTCATCGAGATATCCGAACTCGAGAGAGGTGATATTGATTCCAACATAGCGTACAGCACCGGTGTGGTCAGCGATGAAGAACCTCTCACCCGCGAGGGCTATAAGCCTGTAGTCCGTATCGAGAAGGGGTTTTTTTGATCCTTCCCAGTCCGCATAGAACTCGAACTGACCATTATCTGCTATTTCGACCGGATGCCACTCGTCATTGTCCCAGCCACCTTTTGGCATATAGCCTGCATAGATGATCTCATCAGTTATCTCTTCGAGAGCAAAACGTCCTATCGTAGTCAGTTCGTTCTGCCGTCTGGCAAACTCAAAGTGCTCGGTACCTCTTGAGAAGAAAAGGAAAACAGCACCGAAGATCACCAGAAGCACTACGAGAACAATAGTGATCTCGACAAGGCTCATTCCCTTGCGTGAATCATTTCGTCTTTTCATTTTACACCACCTTAAAATATTGTGCTTAAACTAAAGGATTCACTACCGGAAGCTCCGGTCCATGAAACAATACACTGCACAAGTCTCGCGTTTGGATAAAGAACATCGTACTCGGAAATATCAAAACATCTTCTGAAGATTCCGAGAGTATCGGGGGTGGTCAATCCAAGCGCCATTGCGGTTATATCGAGTGTACCCATTTCCTCCAATCCCTGCCTTGCCAGCTCCATTGCCTTGGTCCTGTCATCCACGATACTCGACTGTTTTATAATGTTCGTGAAGAAAAAGCCAATACCGGTCAGAAGGATGGCCAGTATCAAGGATGTGATAACAACTTCAACAAGCGTGAAACCTCCCCCTCGGTGCTTTCTTACTGTTCCCTTCATATTCTTCTCCTTTCAGAATTCATTATTCAATTCGTAAAATCTTCTTACAAGTTCAACACCCACATTATTTTCGGAATTTACTGAAACACTCAACTCCCGGATACCAGGAGAAATTGCCGTAACGGTCTTCAGTATTCTGAATTCCATTCCGCCAATGTTTTCAGTATCGAGAAACACTCCTGCCTCCGGAAGATTTTCGGAGTTGTACGATGAAATCGCTGAATTAGCGATAATAAGCGCACTCCTCCTCTGTTCTATTCTTCTACTGCCCTGAATGAAAAAGTTCAGGGCAAATGCCACCGTTCCCAGAACCAGCAGCATAACAAACGAGGCCACTACGACTTCTACAAGCGTCATGCCCTGCCTGTCAGCTTTCACCGACTCCCTCCCTTCCGGCGTAAACTCGTGAACCATCTCCGTATCCATATATGGATATCCACCACATGTTATCAAGAATCAAACCTTTATTTCCGAGTGTCCTTACTCTAAGTGAAAGATGCAGTCCATCCCCGTTGAGGGGATTCATGAATATCCTTAATCCATCTTCTTCAAGAGACAGAATATCGGTTCCGGAACCATCAAGATCGCTTATCAGTACTCCTCCTGAAGGGCAAAATTCTCGAGAATGATCCGAAATGGTTGAGGCTGTTCGAAAAATACCGTCCGAAGAACCCAGTATAACCCCGCAGGAGGACTCGATCCTGCCTTCCCAGTCAAGGGTGAGTATTCCGATTCCGGGGTACTCCTGAAAACCGTTCCATGATAATTTTCTCCAGACAATGGATCCATCGCTCAGCATCCATCTTCCCGCGAGATTGAATGTACCCTCAATCACTCCCCATGCAACGAGAGTTCCTTCCGGAAGCATATCGCGCTGAAGACGACCTCTGAGACCGGAAAAAAACGAAAAACTATTCGGACCAGCCCAGAGCAGATCTTCAGTACCGTCCATGTCGAAATCACCTGAGAAAACATCAACTATCGGGAATCCTGAATCCTGGGAGTCCTGAAGGTTTCCAATATCGCCGTAGATGCTGCCGTTACTCAGGAAAGCAGGAGATGTCCCGGGTTCACTGAATGCGAAAAGAACCCTTTCAGAACCGGGCATTACAAGCTGCGCCCTGTTCCTCCCGTTAGTAATGAGCATAGTCGGTTCATCGACGTGAATTCCGGCGGAAACCAGTGATAAGCTGTTCCATAGAGGCAGATTCACAGGAAAGGATTCGATGGAAGCATCTTTGAACACTGTGTAAACGGTGTCTTCCTTTCCTTCTCTGAATGCCGCCATAAGAAGTGGCTCTCCATCAGCAATAGTAGCAGCAGCAGTCCAGACTTCCGGTATCGCAGACAAATATGTCGGAAAGCCTTCAAGACTGCTCAAAGTAACACTGTCTATAAGGTCTATCTCAAGGTGATCTTCTGTTTCACAGATCAGAAAGAAGTACTTCCCGGCTGGAAATACTGCTCTTGTATCAGAAAATTCCCGCGCAAGCCGGACTTCTCTTGGGGGAACAACATCCGTTTCAATGAGAGTAAATATGGTGCGCATCGGCCCGATCCTGTATTCCGGAAGGTCACTGAAGTCGGATACCTGACTGTTCCTGAAGTCCATGCAGAGCGCGGCAACAGCGCTTTCCTCGGTGAATCTTGCCTGAGTTCTCTGTTCCAGAAACACCTGCTGGTCGACAACTCTGGAAATGTATCCAATGAGAAGGGCAACTGACAGCATTACCACAAGTGAAGCTGCAAGAGTAATAACAAGCGCTGCACCGGAGGTTTTTCCTCCGGATGCATATCGAGCTGAAGGATTCATATAATTATTCATAACACTACATAGTAATGCATAATGCTTACCAGAAATGTTACGATATTATTGTCTGTTTACTATCTGAAATATAAAATATATATCTGGTGCCGAACCCTGATAGTGCAGAGATCTGCACACTGTGTGAAAGGTTGTTACATTACCTGTTACTTGTTAAACAATTCCGCTTCGGTGGTCTCAACCAGATCCGCTCTCATGATCGTTCTCCGGGCATGATCCAGACCAACATAGAACCGCTCGGAGTATAGCTCATAATTATCTCTCAACCTCGATGGTGTCATATTTACGGTAATTACATTGGCTCCCGCGTTGAAACACTGAAGTTGGCCATCCTTACTCAGGCGTTCGAAAGTACTCGTTGCAGGTATAAGTGTGTTCTTTAGAAATAATCTCATAGCCGCTATGAAGCGAAGCCCCAGATCAACATCACCAACAGGGGAATTCTCGAGAGGTGTTCCCTTCGCGGGGAGGAAAACAGAGACACTCGACATGTCAACATTCAGATTCTTCATAAGGATCAGATCATCAGCAAGAGAATCCACTGTCTGTCCGGGAAACCCCAGGAGAGGCCCGGATCCGATATGATACCCGTGTTTACGGAGAGTGCGAAGCCACCGTATTCTATCTTCCAGCAGGAAACCGGGCTTCATCTCTTCGAACAGCTCTTTGCTGGAGGTTTCGTGTTTGAGTATGAATTTCCTGGCTCCGGCTTCAAACCAGTAGTCAAGGTCATCTTCACTGTGAATCCCGACACACAGAAGCACCATCATATCCATATCGGATATTCTTCGAATAACATCCCCCAGCCACTCGGCGTTGTACTCCTCGCTTTCGGCCGCCTGGAGAAAAAAGGTTCTTATGCCGTTCGCAAGCGCGGTTTCAGCCACGGATACTATTTCATCAGGATCAAGTGTGAACCTGAGGATTTCCGTATTCTCTTTTCTCATTCCACAATAAACACAACTGCATCTGCACGTGTTGGCAAACTCGATTACAGCCCGAATGAAAGCTCTGTTCCCAAACAGTTCTCTTCTTACTTCCCGGGCAGCCCTGTAAAGCAGATCGGCTTCCCTGTCGGATGACAGAAGAACCGATTTCAGATCATCCCTTGAGAATCCATTATTCAAACGATTTTCAATCCAGCTGGCATCGATATTCAACGGCAATCACAACCCTTCTTCGTTTCTTCAAGCTTTTCTCTCATCATTTCAAGAACCGCAGCGGTTCCGGGCATGATGCCAGTCCATATTTCGAAAGATCTCGCGGCCTGATGCACAAGCATGGTTTCCCCGGTGAATATATTCACCCCGAGGCGACACAGACCGTTTCTCCAATGCCAGGAACCGTTGTAATTCATATCGGCAAAGACCATATTCTCAAGGAGTGATCTCTCCAGAGGGAAGATATCATCATCTCTCCAGCCAAGGGTGGTCGCGTTTACAACAGTTCCCGCGTCAGCTGTTCTTAAAGAATCGTTAAGCTCATCCAGCTTTATTGCGGG
>DAOWFD010000297.1 GCA_030638185.1 Candidatus Aegiribacteria sp. | reverse complement strand
TGGGTGAACAATACAAATCGTTGATGATTGTCGGTCATCTTCCTCATCTCAGCCGGCTTGCCGGTCTGTTGCTGACGGGTGATCCTGAAAACCAGGTGGTGGAATTTATAAACTCTGGTGTGGTCTGTTTAACCGGTCAGGACAAACAGTGGACCTTATCCTGGGCGGTGGTCCCGGATAATATTATCCTCTAACCGTTGATAAAATGTCTGGTTATTATTCAATTAAGCTATCCGGAAAACGGCTGAAACGCTGTTACGATCTTGCTACTCCCAGAATTAAGAGATATCTTTCCGAGGAAATAAATCACGTGCTGGATCAAATTTCATCTAACTGCTCAATTCTTGAACTTGGCTGTGGATACGGAAGGATTCTTTCCAAGTTATCACCGCATGTTGACTTTGCAGTTGGGATTGACACTTCCCTTGATAGCCTGATGTTCTCCCGAGGTTACTTGAAATCCTGTTTAAATACTGCGGTGATCTGTATGGATGCTCTGAATCTGGGATTATTACCAGGACAGTCTGATGTGGTGTGCTGTCTGCAGAATGGGATCTCATCATTTCATGCAGACAAGAGGTTATTGATCGAATCAGCGGTCAGAGCAGTTAAGCCCGGGGGAAAGGTGCTTTTATCCAGTTATGCTCCTGAATTCTGGGAACACCGTCTGGAATGGTTCAGACTTCAATCTGCCAATGGTCTTCTTGGAAAAATTGATGATGATGCTACCGGCAATGGTACTATTGTCTGTCAGGATGGATTCAGCGCAACAACTGTCTCCGCTGATCAGTTCTCAGTCTTAACCTCCGGGCTGGGCAGAGATGTATCAGTTTACAGTGTGGATTACTCCAGTGTATTCTGCAGGATAACGGTTTAACCGATCTACGTTTTACTGACAGGTAAAACAATTTTAAACAAAAGAAATGCAACTAAATGAATATATTCATGGAATTTATTGAAACTCAAGTAATAATAGAGAATTTATTACTGGTTATATTTTATCTTACCGTCTTCCTCGAAATCGGAACACCATTCTATACTGCAGTCCGGATTGATCTTTCGGGTTATTTTTGAAAATTCCTGGGATATGATCCTCCGAAACCTGGAAATCTCATTGTATCACCAGATCGGGAACATCGGTCTTCAATGCATCAATAAAGGCTGTCTGTCAGCTCATGTCCACCACTTCACCGGTACACAGGTAGACGACGCGTTCGCATATGTTGATGACCCTGTCTCCAACTCTTTCCAGGTTATGGGCAGCGAAGGTAAGCAGCATGGCGTCTGCTATTCTGTCCGGGTTCTGCATTACATGTGTAATGAGTTCCCTGTAGATCTGTTCGTAAAGCAAGTCTATTTCAACATCCATTACGGGCAGCTTCTCAGCAACTGAGATATCTCGGTCAAGGAATGCATCAATGGACAGATTGAGCATCTCTCCGGCCTTTTTCTGCATCCTGGGAATATCTATGAGGGGTTTCATATGGGTTCCAGGAGGAATCTTGCTGTTGATCACCGCTATACCCTTTGCGTAGTCGGCGATTCTTTCAAGCTCCATTGCTATCTGCATGGTTGCAAAGAGAAAGCGCAGGTCACCTGCAACCGGTTGCTGTGTCGCAATAATGTTAAGACACTGTTCCTCAATATCATGACACTGAAGATTGATTCTTTCATCATTCAGAATGAGTTCCTCTCCCTCAGTAAAGAGCCTGTCCTTGAGAATCTTTACAGATTTATCGAGGGCGTTCTCCGCCATCCTTGAGAGTTTGAGCAGTTCTTCCCTGAGGTTGTTCATTTCCGCTTCATAAGTTTCTCTGACCATTTTACTTTCTCTCTTCTATCCAAATCTACCGGAGATGTAGTCTTCCGTTCTGCTGTCAACCGGATTGGTGAACATTTCTCTTGTGGGGCCGAATTCGATCAGGTTTCCGGATCTTTCCAAGTCAGTAAGTAGAAATGCAGTAAAATCAGATACCCTTGCAGCCTGCTGCATGTTATGCGTTACAACCACGATGGTATACTTGCTCTTAAGCTTCTCCATGAGTTCTTCTATTTTAAGAGTGGCCACCGGATCAAGGGCTGATGCAGGTTCATCCATGAGAATCACTTCCGGTTCTACTGCCAGTGCTCTTGCAATACATAGTCTCTGCTGCTGTCCACCGGAAAGGGTGAATGCTGACTTGCCAAGATCATCCTTCACTTCATCCCAGAGAGCCGCGTCTCTGATACTGTGTTCGACAATCGCGGCAAGCTCCGATTTATCCCTTATCCCATGAATACGAGGACCGTATGCGGCGTTATCGAAAATCGATTTGGGAAACGGGTTGGGCCGCTGAAAGACCATTCCCACCTTCCTGCGGAGCTCAACAACATCCTGGGAGTAAACATCCTTCCCATCTATCAGGATACTGCCATCTGTTCTCATATTGCCAATAAGATCGTTCATTCTGTTGAAGCTTCTGATCAGAGAACTCTTTCCGCACCCGGAGGGACCTATGATCGCTGTTATTCTGTTTACAGGTATATCCATGGTTATGCTGTTCAGAGCTTTGAAATCTCCGTAAAACAATGAGTAGTTGATAGTCTTCATTACCTTCTTACCTGTCATGTGGAAAGCCATCTTGATACGGTGTTGATTACCAGATTAAGTATAATTATCAGTACAATCAGGACAGCACCCGTCGCGAGAGCCTTATCAAATGCCCTGGTCTCCATGGCAAGATAGTAAACATGAAGAGCCATGGTCCTGCCACTGGACATGAGAGAAGTAGGGGTTCTGTAGCTTCCACCCAGTGTAACATAGAATATTGCTGTTTCGCTCACTATTCTGCCTGCGCTAAGTACGATTCCTGTGGATATTCCGGTTATCGCGGACGGTAGAACAACCTTCCATATTGTTTCCCATTTGCCGGCGCCCATGGCAAGGGATGCTTCCCTGTAGGAATCAGGAACGGCCTTCAGTGCTTCCTCCGTGGTTCTGATTATCACTGGAATAACAAGGCAGGTGCCTGCAAGGGCAGCTGACAGAATTGAAAAGCCGAAATGAAGAGTAGTAACGAAGAGCGCGTACCCGAACAGACCGAATATGATGGAAGGAACTCCGGCCAGAGTCTCCACACCGAATCTCGCAATGACAACAAGCTTCTGCACAAATCTGCTCCTGAAGTTATCCGCGTATTCCACAAGGAATATTCCCGCGCCCACGCCCAGTGGAGTTGCGAAAACCAGTGTTGTGATCACCAGATATACGGTTGCGATTATGGTGGAGGATATTCCACCTTCGCCCGACAGCCCTCCTCTGGGAGGTGTGAGAAAGAAGTCCATATTGATATGAGCGAACCCTTTTATAATTACGTAACCGACAACAATAAGCAGGATAAGCACCGTGAAGCCGCAGGAGAGCCACATGGCCGTGAAAGCAAAATTCTGTTTAAGTTTTCTTATTATCAACGATTCTTCCCCGTGTTTCCATGTGACATGAGGTACTTCGCGGAACTGTTAACTATCATTATCAGTACGAAAAGAATAACCCCGGTCGCGAACAATGCGCTTTCGTGAAGGCCTGTAGCGTAATTGATCTCAACCGCGATATTCCCTGTAAGCGTTCTTGCCCTGCTGAGAAAAATGGACAGCGGATTTCCAGTTGAGGCGGCGGGAATGATAACCGAATTACCTATTACCATGATCATCGCAATAGTCTCACCCAGTGCTCTTCCCAGCCCCAGCACTATTGCGGAGATTATGCCTGACCTGGCTCCGGGGATGACAACTTTCTGAATTGTCTCCCACTTTGTCGCCCCCAGTGCCAGGGAACCTTCCCTGAATTCCTTCGGCACGCTTCTTATTGCATGCTCGGCAACGCTTGTAATGGTGGGAAGAATCATTACAGCAAGTACAATGGAAGCTGAAAACAGCCCAAAACCGGTGTTTCCCGGCATATCGATTCCACGTACAATCGGTACGATAATAACCATTCCGAAAAGACCGTACACAACTGAAGGGATACCTGCCAGCAGCTCAACACAGGGTTTAACTAACGCTCTAAGATTGGGGTGGGCGATTTCCGAAAGGAATATCGCGCACCCAAGGGCGAGAGGAACTCCAAGGATAACCGCACCCGCGGTAACCAGACCTGAACCGGCTATCATCGCCAGAATACCGTATTGACCCTCCCCGGGTCTCCAGACAGATTCCGTAAGGAGTTTTTCCAGACCGATATCCCGGAAGGCTGGTAAAGCTTCTCTGAAAGTGAAGACCCCGATCAACATCACTATCAGAATTGAAGCAAGTGCAGCGAAGAGGAGAGAGTTCTTCATAGCGGCATCTAACCGCCTTTTGTTTTTCCGCACGCCAGCCTTCCTTATCATTGAAAGGAATTAACTAAATAATCGGAAGATAGCCCTCTTCTATAACTATCGCCTGGCCATCTTCGCTCATAACGAAGTTAAGGAAAGCATCCACTATTTCCCCGGATTCACCATAAGTAACCATGTTCAAAGGCCTTACGACGGAGTATTCCCCCGACACAGCGTTCTCTTCTGTCGGAAGAACACCATCGATGGCAATTACCTTTGTCTGTTCGTCAAGATAGCCAAAAGAGAGAAATCCTATCGCACCTGGTATTACAGAAATGGTAGTTCTGACAGCGCCGTTTGAAGGCTGAAGAATGGCGTTATCAACGATAAGAGCATCTTCCATGATCATGTCTTCAAATGCAGCCCTTGTTCCTGAGCCCTCTTCACGGGCAACTATTGTTATTATCAAATTCTCGCCACCGATTTCATTCCAGTTGGTTATTTCGCCAGCGAATACCTGTTTTACCTGCTCCTTTGTAAGACTTACGGCAGTGCAGCCTGGCTCGGCCACTACGGCAATTCCATCCCTGGCGATAGTGTGTACGATAAGTTCAGGATATTCATGCAGTTCGGAAGGTTTGATTTCCCTTGAAGCCATTCCGATGTTCGCGCTTCCGTCCGCAGCCGACCTCACTCCTACGCTGCTTCCTCCACCCTGCACGTAGACAACTACAGAGGGTTCAAGGGCTTCAAAGGATTCAGCCAGGACTTCGGCAAGTGGCTGTACAGTAGTTGAGCCCACAAGGTTGAGCTCACCTTCAAGTGATTCATCCGTAGCAGTCAGGGCTTCTTCACCCTCACCACCGCATGCGGCAATCAGCAGAGCGAGCGCTGTGACTATTGTCAGAAATCTGCTGGTAAATAATTTCATCATGTTCCTTTCCGCTTTTCAGGATATTTATTCCTTCGACACTTAGAATTTCATTCTCCAGCCCAGGTACATGTCGGTATAACCATCTGTATCATCATTCTGGAAAGTGTGGTTACGTCCACCTATCTGCAGTGTATTTTTTCCGCTGTAGAGATCGAGGTTAAGGCAGAAATCAATTGCACCATAGTCGTTCTCAGGATCAGTGCTACCTGCGTAAGCGGGACTGTAGCTCTCGTAACGGATTGCCGGCCTTATCGCCTGGATGGCAGTGCCGTCAAGTTCGAACTCCGGAGCCAGTGTGAATGCGTATGCACTGGCATCATTCATATCAATATCATCGGCTGCAGGCTGTCCAAGTATCATGTACTCGCCAACGAAATTCAGTGTGGAAGTCTCGCCGAGCGGATACTCTACAACAGCGTAGAAATCCATACCATTCGCGGACCAGGTATCGGTATTGGTGGTATCGGGATCGTCCATCGAATGCTGCCCGAAGGCAGCTGCAATTGTTATACCGTCAACAGGCTCGATCTCGCCGCGGATGGTGAACTGCTTGTTGCTGTCATCTTCAGGTTCGTTATCCCCTGCACCGTTTGTGAAAGCTACATCGAAGCTGACCATGTCGAAGCAGAGGTTGAGGTTGGCTCCGATATCGCGCTTGGCGAAGTTCTTGAATTCACTTCCTCCTGTAAGAACAGCCCGGCTGAGGAAGTACATGCTGCTGCCTGAACGTGTGTAGTTGTAGCCGAAGGGTCTCTTGAACTGCCCCATAGTGAATGTAACGCTCTCGTTGAAGTGCAGGTTGGCGACGATGTCCTCCGTGGTAAGACTAAGATCTTCGTATTCACCCTCATAATTAGTGGGTTTGGCCTTGAATGCTATTTTGGCATCAAGCCACTCATTAAGAGTCGGCAGCCATTCCATAGAAGCGACAACATCAAATCCCATATCGGGATCGGCGTCTTCCTCTCCATAGATGTAAAGATCGGAGATCAAGTATCCCTTGAATTTCAGGAGTTCAGCACCACCTGTGGCGAATTCACCTGAGGCAAATACTGACCCCGCAAGGACAAAAACGATTAGAACGTACTTCATTACGTTCATTCAAATACCCCCTTCATAGGTTTGAATTACTGCATCACGGTTTCACAGGGGTAAAATCGGTTTTATTTGTTAAGGAAATGTCTGCTTTTTGTTAAGCTTCTGTTAAGATTCGTGACTATAGAAGATATCCGTTAAGTCACAGATCTTCCAGTGGGCTGATCACACCTTCTCCACCTTGCTGAAGAATATGTGTGTAGACCATTGTAGTCTTCACATCTTTGTGACCTAACAAACTCTGGATCGTACGGATATCTGTACCTCGCCGAAGCAAATCAGTCGCAAACGAATGTCGAAATGTGTGCGCACTGACTCGCTTCTGAACACCGGCGGTCCGTACTGCGTTGGCAATTGCCTTGTTAATGGGACTGGGATCCAAATGGTGACGGCGGATAATGCCTGTACGTGGATCGGTTGACAGACTATTAGCGGGAAAGATGTACTGCCATTGCCACTGCTTTGCGGCATTGGGATATTTCCTGGCAAGAGCGTGGGGTAGATAGACTTCACCATATCCGTTGGTAAGATCCCCCTCGTGGACGATTCTGACATACTCCAAATGATCCTCCAGTGGTGCTTGAAGACTGGGCGGAAATGTCGTGATTCTGTCTTTATCCCCTTTACCGCTACGGACTGTAAGCACCTTCATATCAAAGTCAATATCATGCACTCTCAATCTCAGGCACTCGATGATGCGCAACCCAGAGCCGTACAACAGTTTGACAACAATCTTATGAATTCCGGTCATCGCACTAATGATTCGCTTCGTCTCATCCCGAGTCAATACAACAGGAATCCTGACCTTCTTGGCTGCCCGTTCAGCGTTGATTTTCTCATTCAGTGGTTGCTTGAGTACATGTTTGTACAGAAAGACCAGTGCATTCAGTGCTTGATTCTGTGTCGATGACGCAACATTCCTATCGCGAGCTAAAAACGTTAGATACGTTTCGATCTTCTTCTCTCCTCCACTCAGGTCATCACGTGACTTCATGTTGAAATGAAGGATAAAACGCTTTACCCATTGGCAATAGCTTCGCTCAGTGCGAATCG
>DAOWFD010000185.1 GCA_030638185.1 Candidatus Aegiribacteria sp. | reverse complement strand
TGCCACAGGCCATGGCCTCAAGAGGAACCAGCCCGTAAGGCTCATTGCGTTGCGGACAGACCACCACCTGGGCTCCCCTGTAGAGCTCAAGCAACCTGCTGTCCGGAACCTCCCGCTCCAGCGCGAGGCTCACACCAAGCCTTAAGGCCAGTGCGGAGAGGTATCCGGTATAACCTTCATCCCCTCGGTCAGCAGCGGTCATCATCGGCGGACGGTGCTTCTCCGGAATCCGGGCCAGTGCCTCCACTACCAGGTGATGTCTCTTGAACTCCGACAGTGCGCCCACGGTAAGCACGTAATTCCCTCTGACTCCCTGACAGGGAGTGAAGACATCGGTATCCACTCCTGGTGGTACCACTACGACTTTCCGCCGGTAGACCCGCCTGAGATTCTCCGCCATGTACCGGGAGTTGGTGGCAAGAATGGTGGCTGATTGAGCCGCCTGTCTGTCCACTCTCTTCTCCCAGGTGAGAAGGGGTGCTATCAGCAGGTCGGTGACAGCGGAACCGGTCTTGTGAACGCCCTTCTCGTAGATGTAACGCGGGTATTCGTGGCAGTAGTAGACCGAGGGCGGACCCGGGAAGGAGAGCAGTGGAGGGGAGGTGATTATCAGCGATGAGTGAGCCAGCAGAGCCCTTGAACCATCCACGATAACGTCCCTTGCGATCCTTCCACAGAGGTTCCTGTAGGCAAGCGCCTTTCTCCAGAGCAGTAGAGGAGCGGCGATCCGAGCAACGCCCTTAAGGGATCGTCCCGCTGGAAAGGCGTAAGAGCTCACAGGAACGCTGGTCTCCGGCAGAAGGGGCGTTCCTCCCTCTGGAAGGTAGGCGCGCCAGCTGAATCGATCCCGCAGGTGGTAAAGCTGGTGGCCGGCTACCCGGATGGCGCCACCTGTTGGAAGGAAACTGTAAAAAGCGGCCTGCATATAGCCCTTTCATCTCAGGTATGTGTGACAGCTCCGCTGCGTTTCATACAATTCATTGAGGAATATTACATGGCGATAGCTGTCGAATCCTCTTCTGGTATCTCTTAATAATTATAATGCTAATGGATTCATTTACATATTCCTCTGGTACTCCCACCAATGGCCCGACTGCAGGTCAGGAGCGTCATCCGGGCAGTCTGTTCCCACGAGAGTTCTAAGACCCTGGCAAGACCCTTCTCGCTGAGTATAGCTCTTAACTCGGCGTCTCCGGCGAGCTTCAATAGTTTTTCAGCGACATCCTCTATGCTGGAGGGATTCACCAGCATGGCCGCTCCTCCGGCGGCCTCGGGAAGCGAGGAGACGGAGGAAGTCAGAACCGGGATGCCGCAAGCCATTGCCTCCACCACCGGTAGGCCGAAGCCCTCGTAAAGGGAGGGGTAGGCCATCAGGTCGGCCATGGATAGAAGCGCGGGTAGATGCCGGTCCTCCACGAAACCGGTGAGATGTACCCTCTCACAGATATCCTCACGTTCGAGAAGCTCAAGAAGGGGACCGGACATCCACCCCATCTTCCCGGCTAGGACCAGGTCCTGTGGTATTCGGTGTGCGATAGAAGCGTAAGCCTCAAGCAGAATGGAGAGGTTCTTTCGGGGCTCAAGGGTACCCAGGAAAATAATGTACCGGTCCGGCAGCCCCAGACTCTGCCTGACCCTGTTCAGGAAGACCTTGTTCTCCTCGCGGGACAGCCCCGGGGTCGGGGCCAGGGGGACTACATCCACTCTATTCTCTGTTCGTGGGAAGAGACGTACGATTTCGTCTCTCGTGAAACAGGAGTCCGCCAGTATCCTGCGGGCTTTTCTGACAAACAGGGGGATAAGGCTGTTCCGGACTACCACGCTACGGAGGTGGTAATCCTTCAGAACCAGACCGGAGAGGTCGTGGATGGTGAGAACCGACGGTACCGCAGAGAGCAGAGGTAGTCTGTGAAATGGACCGAGAAAGATGTCCACACCGTCATATCGGAGCCTGGCAGGAAGGCCAAGCTGGAACCAGGCCTGGAACCTGGGGAAAGGCAGGCGCACCAGTTGTACTGTGAAGTTTCCTGGAAGCAGGGGATCAATAGTTACCGGCCCGTTGGTATAGAGGACAAAACTGTGCTCACTACCAATTGCAGCGAACCCCCACAGCAGATTCCTGACGTAATTCGATATACCGGATACGCTCATGTAAAGCGGTGAGACATCAATACCTATTCTCAAGCGAACCCCCAGACCGGCATCGGAGAAGGATTTGAACTAATCGATTATTGAAGAGAGCGTCTCTTTGAAACCAAGTTTAAATCAAGCAATGTTCGAATATGAACAACCTCAATAAGCCGGCATGACTCTCACCCGAAAGCTAAAGTGCTTCACGGCGAATATCATTCATTCCATCTTTTGCAGGCAAGAGCATAATAGGGATATCCCGACTGATAATTACCGCATAAAAGCATAGGAAGAAGATGACTCTTCCGGCCCGGTGCGTTCCCATCACAGAATCGGTCACAGAGCACGCTTTTTTAATCATTGGAAGTTGAAAGTGGGATTG
This sequence comes from Candidatus Aegiribacteria sp., assembly GCA_030638185.1. Lineage (GTDB taxonomy): Bacteria > Fermentibacterota > Fermentibacteria > Fermentibacterales > JCC-6 > Aegiribacteria. The sequence continues at coordinate 12,057 of DAOWFD010000185.1, read as the reverse complement.
TTATTATTCGGTACAGTCTGTTCTATACCAGTTCCTGTTGTATGATCGTTAAGTTGATGTATACATATAAATTATGCCAATCTGGAGGACTTCCCGCAATAGCTGATGCGAGAGACCGGGACTGGGCCTCGATGGGAAAAGGTAAGTCAAGCTGGAGAAGTGATGTAAAGGTATGGCGGAATTAATCCAATCGGAAGCCGAAAAGGAAACGCTGCAGATGTATCGCAGAATAATCCGAAGGAAAAGTACTGAATGAGAATTCTGATAGCTTCATCTGGAACGATTCCCGGGTATTCCGGAGGATGGACAACAACCCTTGACCTGTTAGGAGACAGTCACCAGTCTATTTTCGTGATATCCAAAGCGAACCCCGGTCTTCACAGCATGGAAGGGGTAAAATACCTGGGGCTGGGCCTCGGGCGGGTAGACAGTAATGTTTCTCTGCTTCCACGCCGTCTTGCAGGTCTGCTCAGGAAAACCATTGCTTCATCCGCGGTAAGGTGGGGGTTCTGGAAATTCAACGCGGATTTCGTACTATGCCTTGATGAAGTCATGGGCTTTTCGGTACAGAGAACCGGATTGCCCTACGCCATGAGATTTCACACGAAAGTAAATCCCTCTATAATAGGCACTCCTCTGGAGAAGCTCCTCAGGGGAGCTCTCTTCTCTACTGCCTGCAAGGGATCGGATGTTCCTGGAGTGGAAATGATTCCTCATAATCAGGATCTGTCTCGCTTCAGTTTCGCTCCCGCCGTAAGACCTGAAAAGGCTCTTCTCCTCACCTGCATAAATGAAGTACACGAACCCGACCTTTTCATTGAGGGAATATGCCTCTCAAGGAGTATGAAGGGGGATATAATTGGAACCGGGCCGTCAAGAAAGAGAATAGAAAAAATCTGCCGCAGTACCGGAGGAAAAGTTCGCTGCCTTGATCCTGTTCCCAGGCTTCAGGTAGGGCGGCTGTCCGGACAATATCAGGTGGGTGTAGCGACCATAATAAGGCGTGACAAGGTTGTATATCAGATGAAGGTTAACATGTACATGGCCTGCGGGATGCATACACTGGTTAAACCTTATACCCACATTGTCAGTGAAGCTCCCGAACTTGTTGATACTTTCTCATCTCCCCGCGAGCTTGCTGACAGACTCAATGAGACTGTTGAGAAGTGGAGCGAACTTGAGCCCAGACGAAGGAAGGCAAGGGAGTGGGTTCTGGAAAACTATTCAGTGGAGATTCCCAGGAAGCAGTTCAGCGAGATATTGAGAAAAACTTTCGGCGATAACATTTAAACTACATGTTGCAGAAATGCTGCGGAGAACGGAGAAAGAGATCTATATTACTGACAGGATAGCCTATCTACGACTTCAGAAAACAGGCAGTTCCCACGTATTACGAGCTCTGAAGATGACCTGCCCCGGTCGGCAGGGGGAAATGCATGGGAGGCTGCCCGAATCCATTCTGCACAGTGATCGTATCATAGCAGCCTCGGTAAGGAACCCCTGGGACTGGTACGTATCCATCTGGGCGTACGGATGTGATGGGGAAGGTGTACTTTATAATAAACTCACCGGGTCAAGAAAACTTCTGGGCCACGGATACCGTTCGTCTCTCCTCACAGGCGTGTCGAACTTTCTGTACGAACTAATGCGCTCCCGTCGTCCCTGGCGGGAGGTCTACACCGATTCCTCATCACCTGTTCTGTTCAGGCGGTGGCTCTCGGCTTTACTTGATCCGGAGAGGAGCCGGGATCTCGGGGAGTCCTACTGCAGATCCCCGCTCAGCCGGTTTGCCGGTTTCTATACTTACCGATACTGCTGGCTGTTCCACCGTAGCGTGGAGCATCTCTACAATGGAAGCGTTCAAAACCAGGAGACGCTTCTGGAAACTGATAGAAGGTTGAATATCATCCAGCACATGTTACGAACGGAAAAGCTGACTGATGGAATTCTGGAATTGCTGGAAAGTGCAGGAATAAGTATAGACTCCCGCTTGCGAAATGAAATCATCGTAATGAACAGGACAAACCCCTCCACCAGAAAGAGGGATTTTTCCTTCTATTATGACAGTGCTACCTCGGACCTGGTAGGGAATAGGGACGCTCTGATAGTAACAAAATATGGCTACAGGCCGCCCGAGATAAAAGCCCTGTAAATCCTGCCTGCTTTCTCAAGGAGCGGTGAATACTTCTCCGACTCAAGTTCCCTGACCAGCTCCCTCTTGAGTTCCTGTCTGGCGGAAGAGGGTCTCTCTATGCTGAACTCTTCAACCTTTCCGTGTATATGCACACTCCATGTCTCGATACGTCTAAAAACCTCTTCGCAGTTTTCCTTCGAATGGATAAAGCAGCTGAAACAGGTGCCGAATTTCGTATTGATCCTGTCAATTACGACTCCAAAATCTTCAGTGATATCTTCAAATCCGGCAAGAACGAAACGATCTCTGTACGGCATGATGCATTCGTAAAAGCTGATCCAGTCCATCAGGGCCTGCTCAAGGTTTCCGGAAGAGGTTCTTATTTTCTGCGAGATAATTGCATCGGAAGCTTTTCTTATTATTACAAGGACGGGAATACCGTGACGGCAGGCATAGATGATCTGTGCGGGTACGTGGAAATGGTGTGCGATTATCAAAGATCTCTCTTGAGACAGCCTCATGGCAGTAACGGCAAAGGAATTTCCGGATCTTGGAAAGCCCTCGATGACAAGTTCGGTTTCCCGGTTCACAAGTCCATTTGTCCTGTACGATTCTGGAGGGACAAAATCCGCAGGAACAAGTCCGAAACGCCCTGTAAATCTCAGAATACGAAGTATCATGAAGTAAACGGAGGGGAAAACCCATAGTGTTCTCTTAAGGCTTCTCTTTAGTGACATTGCGGCTTCATTTGACCTTCAGTTCCGGATACAGTGAATTCTACTGTAGGAACAGATATCCTTCCCCTGATCAATTCCCGGAGAGAAAGTCCCTGAAAGACAATGTATTTTTCCAATCCAGCAGATCCCGATTCTATAGCCACTTGTAACCAGTACTCCTTCTTTCGGGTCAACGCTTCACCAGATCGAGTCTTTCAAGGCGGGTAACTCTCCACTCTCTGCTGTCATCTCCGGGAAGTACTACCATGTCTCCAATGGATTTTCCCAGAAGAGCTTTCCCAAGGGGTGCCATGTAATTGATTCTTCCATTTTCCGGATCTGCATCCAGCGGACCCACGACATCAATTGTCTGCACCGTTTCTGCCCCACCGCTTTCCTGAAGTTGTACCCTTATGCCCGGGCTGACAGTGTCAGAAGTTATTTCATCGGGTGGATATACCCTATACATCTGAAGTTCTTTCATCCATCTGTTAAGCCTGTCCAGCAGCAGATCCCTTTTCTCTATCGCAGCGGCGTATTCCGCGTTCTCGGAAAGATCTCCGTGGGAAGCAGCCTCTCCGATGGCTTCAGCTGCAGCGGGTATCTCTGTCTGTTTCAGCCGGAGGGCGTCGGATTCCCGCTGTTCGATGGCTCCGAGGCTTGAGAAAAGAGCATCCGATTCCCAGAAGCGCTTCTTTACAGATTTTCCAATGGAGGAACTTTTTCTGCGTGATATCTCTCTTCCCACAATGAGACACAGTCCCTCATTCAGGGCTGTTGCGCTCGAATTGAAACTGTCAAGGTAATTGCTGAGCTTTCTCGTATCGATTGAAGAGAGATAACTGTTCAGCTTCGATTTCAGAGGACCCGTAAGAAGATGAATTACCTTTTTCTGAGTATCAGCGCTTGAGAAGATCAGGTTATCGAGGAAAAGACCTGTCTGATTGTCTGCAAGGTTGTCATCCAACTTATCCCCGCGAGAAGCAAGAAACGTAAGTGTCCAGAGGAACCTGTCAGTTTCCGATGGCTTTGAGAGATAATCGCCTATACACTCCGAAAGAAGCTCGGGATCGAATTCCTCCAGGAAGGCAGCAGCGTGTTCCCAGAGGGAGCGCCTGAGTCCGGACAACAGCCTTACTTTTTCTACTCGTTCGGTTTGCGCTGAGAAGAAAAGGTCAAGATAATCCTTTCTGCATGCGGAAGAAAGTATTTCCCCAAGGGCTCTCTCCCCTCTGGCGGCAGTGCTTTCCATGAGATCGTGCTTAATGTCAGAGAATTCCTCCTCTTTGCCCCTGTCGCTGAGAATCCAGCACAGCTCAAACATAGAACCTGTTTCAGGGCTGGATATACTGCGTACATCATCCAGCAGATCTGTCAGCCCATCAGGGAAAGCGCTGCAGCAGGATTTCAGCAGAGCCTGAACCTCTCTTACCTTTTCTCTGGCGGGTTCTCTTCGCCTGTTGATAATTTTTTTTACCCGTTCAAGGAACTCTACTTTTTCATCCAGAAGTACGATACGGGCACCCAGATCGGCGAACCCTTCGGTTGAAGCTGCCGTTTTTCGCAGGATTTTCCAGGCTTCCCCCTCTGTGAATTCCGAGCCGGAAAAAAAAGCGGGGAGATCCTGAATGCATATCTCTCCAGGATTTTCCAGCGATTCTACGGAGAGTCTTTCAAGAAACTTAGAAGGGCATTCCCTGAAAAGGCGGGAGAATTCTTCCAGATTCTTCCAGGAGAGAACTGCCAGGGAACTGGAAGCCAGCGGTCTTGTGGATTCAAGGACAACGTTCAGTTTCATGTCATGGTTCTGAGCCTTCTGAAAATCAATGGTAGCATGTGATCGGCTCATCCTTGTAATCTGTCCGACACCGAAGGTGCCATGGTACAGATAACCGCCCTTCCTGTACTTCATGAGCGAGTTGAACACTCGCCATGACGACTGCACATCGGCGTTTTCCTTCTTGAGTCCGCTGAGTTTCAGAAACTGTTCGAGGGGCTGAAACATCAGGTTGTTATCCCTGATCACTTCAATAAGAGATTTCCTTAAAGGCTCTGATTTCCGAAAAAAATCTGCTGCTTTCACAAGAAAACCTGAAAAAGCATCTTCATTCTCGGTTTCCTTTTCGTCAATAGTCAATTCAAGAAGCTCTGTAGCCAGGTCATCCTCTCCGTTGTTGAGAAGAATGGAGAAGACGCCGATCATTTCATCGTATGAGACATCTCCATCGAGGATTTCAAGCCAAAGGTCAGTCAGGGCATCGTAATCACCGACACTTGCGGTATCAAGAATTTTGGACAATCTTCCTCCTGTCAGAAAAACAATAATATACTGCGTAAATAGCAGTATAAGTAATGGCAGGAGGAAAAAACTTGAGCGGAAAAGACGAATCCGGTAAAAAACTCAATAGAAGACAGTTTCTTGGGAAGGCCGGCAAACTGGGAGGAGCTGTTTTTCTTTCCTCCTTTGCCGGAAAAGCCCTTGCCGGGGAGTGGGAACAGGGAATGGAAGAATTCTGGACCGATGGCACGTTCAGACAGGACACAGTGGATGCTTCAAGGGAAGCTGAGGGAATTGTCAGGGCGTTCATTGACGGAAGATGGGAAGAATTTCAGACTTTGCAGTTACCGCAACCTTTCATGGACTGGAACCTCTCCGCCCGTCTGGAAGTGCTGGAGAACATATCCATGATGTTCAGCGGAGAGGGAGGGTCTCCCCCTTCCCTTGCGGGGCCCCATAATGCGGCGATGGCAACCTGGGGCGGAAGCAGGGCGGACAGCAGGCTTGAGATAAATAACGCCTTCAAGGGAATGGGTCTGTGTCCAAGGAGGGAAATAATAAAGGACTTTCTTGCCGAGATGGAAGAGTTAATGTCCGGGGGTATGGGCCCGAGGCTGCAGTATCTCATGGACCTCTATTCCGATGCTGGAAACTTCGATCTGACCAAAATGATCTCACTGGAACTTTACAGCACCCCGGAATTCGAAACCCATACTTTCATCAATCTCATGGAGCGTCCCACAACATCGCTGGTGTTTCTTGACAGCAAGTCATTCGAAGTGAGGGGCATTGGCCAGCTTGTGGCCCCCGGCGACACTGAAGCCGGAGATTACGCAATTGATATTGTAAAGTATACGAATATGGCCCACACACTCTTCCATGGGGACTTTCCGAGGCTGTATCCCGGAATTCTGGTTCATATCACAGCGGTGTTCGATAATTCTCCCGGCACGGGCCGCGGAGTGAGGATAGCGCCGCCGCTTGTATAGAAACTGACAACCGGGTGGATACAGTAAGACTGATCGATGGAGTCGTTCCCGGAATATACTTTGTGGATCTCGACGGAACGCTTCTGTCGATATCATCAGAGAAGTACTTTCTGAAACACCTTGTGAAAAAAGGCATACTGTCTCCGGGGGGATTCCTCAGGTTTCTTTTTTTCTATGCCCTCCACCCCGGGAGGACAATCCGTGAGGGAAAGGGCTGGAACAGAAGTTATCTTTCAGGTATTCCTCCCGAAGCAGTAAGGCGGGAAGCGGAAAGATGCGCTGGAATCCTCCTGAAGGACTATCTCCGCGAGTGGACACTACGATCGATTCGTGAATTGAAAAATGCCGGATGCGAAACGGTTCTCCTTTCCGCATCCCTGGAATACATCGCGACCGGTATAGCTGAGAATATTCCTCTGGATTACGTTCAGGCAAGCAGCCCGGAGATATCGAACGGAAGGTTCACCGGGCAATTGAATGGTCTGCGTCCCTGGGGAAGAAACAAAGCGGAACTGATGCAGCGAATCTGCCAGAAGAGAGGAGTAAAGCCGGATAACTGCATAGCCGCGGGAGATTCCTGGGCCGACAGGTTCATAATGAGAGAATGCGGCTCCTCCGTTGCCGTATGCCCGGACAGGAGGCTGAGGAAACTGGCCGAGAGTAAAAGCTGGAAAATAGTAGAGGGCAGGCATACGAAGTGGGCGTAATAAGGGCTCTTGGAGCGTTCTCAGGCGGGTTGGACGGAATGATATCGGCTCTTCTGCTTGAATCCCAGGGAATAGAGGTGGAGCTGGTCACTTTCAAAAGCCCCTTTTTTTCGTCGGAATCAGGATACCGAGGAGCAAAACAGCTTGGTCTTCGCTGGAGGGAAATCGATTATACCGCTGAAATAATCGCTCTTCTGAAAAATCCTCCCAGTGGATTCGGTAAGAACCTTAACCCCTGCATAGATTGCCATGCGGGCATGTTCCGAATACTTGGAGGAATCGCCGCAGTCGAGGGGTACGATTTCATCTTCTCCGGAGAAGTCGCAGGACAGCGCCCCATGTCGCAGAATAAGAACTCACTCAATCGAGTTGCCCGGCTGTCCGGTTATCAGGAAGTACTCCTGCGACCACTCTCGGCAAAACTTCTCGGAATAACCGAACCAGAACGAACAGGATTGGTTGACAGGGAAAAATTACTGAGCCTTTCGGGAAGAAGTAGAAAACCTCAGATGAAGCTCGCTGAGGAATATGGGATCCGATACACTAATCCCGGAGGAGGATGCCTGCTCACCGATCCCAATTACTGCGGGAGGCTTTCGATTCTCATGGAGATCCCCGGATTGTTCACCGCAGTGAATGCCAGATTGATAAAATACGGCCGGATGTTCAGACTTTCTGAGGACACCATAGGCCTTGTGGGTCGTGACGAAAGGGATAATGCAGGGCTCGAATCCCTGGTGAAGGATGAGATAACCTTTGTCCTGGAAGACAGGCCGGGCCCCACAGGAGTTCTCATTGGAGACTCTGAGATGCTTCCGGAACTCATCGCCCATGTAAAATTCTATGCCGGGGTTGGATCTTGAATTTGAGCATTACAAGTTTTTAACATAGAATATTGATGATAATATGTAAATAGGGATTCTGTAAGCTCCTTCGTTACTTGACATTCTGAAAAAAGTGTATATTTAATCCTCTTCCACTCAATCGAAGGGCACCATTATGACGAAGATCAAAAGGCTGTTTCAGTAATCAGAAACCTCCTGCTCCGGAACGGAGCAGAATTCAATCAGTTTCAAGAACAGATATTGATCCCGGGATAATCCGGTTTTCACAGGAATAATGAGATGCACTTTCAATTTGATGATACATTAGATGACTCTTCGATCAGGAAAACATCCACCTTTGGTGTTTTAAGGAAGATCTATCCCTTCCTTAAGCCGCATAAAAAGGCCTTTGCAATCGCAACGTTTCTTCTGTTCATGTCCGTCGTAGGAGAGCTTGCAGGGCCTCTTATCCTCCGGATGGTGATCGATACTGCGATTCCCGACAAGTCGGTACGAGACATTGTATTCTACTCACTGCTGTTTGCCGGAACATTCTCGTTTGCCATGGTAATGTCCTATCTGCAGGTGATAATCACCACAAAAGTGGGACTTTCGGTGGTCAGGGACCTGAAAGAGAAGGTTTTCCGTCATATGCTTTCCCTTTCCCTCTCCTTTTTTGACAGGAATCCCACAGGAAAGCTCATGGCTAGGGTTGAAAGCGATTCGGAACGGGTACGGATGCTGTTCAGCGATGTATCAATGGCGTTGCTCAGAAACGTGGCGATGGTCTGCGGAACCCTTGGAATAATGCTGGCAGCCGATGCTGCAATAACAAAATGGATAATTATCCTTCTTTTGCCTGTGGCGCTGTTGACTGTGCCTGTACTTAAGAAAATGAGGAAACTCTACAGAAGGGTAAGGTCAGCCTACGCACGGATCTCCGGGTTCGTAGCCGAATACGTGAGATCGGTACCGGTTCTTCAGGTATTCGGTGCAACCGGGATGGCATCGCTGAAGATTCATGACGAGGGGCAGCGCTTTCTTAACAGGGAAGTCAAGGCCTATTTCTGGGAGTACGGATTCTGGAGTTTCCTGGGCAGCTGCGAGATACTTGCTGTTATCGTTATTCTTCTTTCCGGCAGGGCCGGAGTTATCTCCGGTGCCGTAAGCGTTGGTACGGTAGTCATGTTCGTTGAGTATACAAGGCGCCTCTTCGGGCCGGTTGTAATGTTTTCCGAAACATTGAACATGGTTCAAAGGGCGGCAGCTTCCGCGGAAAGACTCTTTGACATCCTCGCCACGGAAACCCTTACTCCGGATGGACATCTGAATGATGAAGATTTCCCTGATGACTGGAAAGAGATCCGTTTTGAGAGCGTGTGGTTCAAATATCCCGAAGGCAGGTGGGTTCTGAAGGATGTAAACTTCACAGTAACCAGGGGCAGCATGGTTGCTCTGGTAGGCGCAAGCGGTGGAGGCAAAAGCACTATTGTAAGCCTGCTGATGAGATTCTACGAGCCTACGGAAGGCAGAATCACCATCAATGGTACCGATATCAGGGAATTCCGCCTGAGTGTCTGGAGGAGCAGACTGGGATTGGTTCTACAGAATGTGAACCTGTTTTCAGGAACTCTATCCGAGAACCTGACGGTTTTCAGGGAAGGAATACCCGCATCCAGCCAGAGAAAAGCCCTGAAGGTTATAGAAGCCGAAGATATTCTGGAAGTCATTCCCGGAGGGCTTGATGGCAGCATAAGCGAAGGCGGCCTGAACATTTCAATGGGTCAACGCCAGCTCATCAACTATGCCAGAGCAGTCCTAAAGGAGCCAGAGATACTTGTTCTGGATGAAGCCACTTCGTCGGTTGATCCCGGAACGGAGAAACGGATTCAGAGATCAACGGATCTTATTGTGATGAACAGGACCGCACTGGTGGTCGCCCACCGCCTGAGCACTGTTACCCATGCTTCAAAGATTCTGGTTGTGCAGCACGGGGTAATAGCGGAAGAGGGGACACATGAAGAACTCCTGCGACTTGAAGGCATTTATGCCGGTCTGTGCCGCCTGCAACTGCTGGGGGTTTCAAATGCCTGAGTACCGAGGGTATCTGAAATGGATAATAGGCTTCTGGAAACCTCATAAGAAACATCTTATCGTTCTGGTGTTCTTCACCATAGTATCCAGTGTCGTGGCATTGAGTTTTCCCCTGGTCTTCCGTTATCTCCTGGATAACGTACAGCAGGTTCTGGGTGATGCTGGAAGCAGCAGTGAATTTCGAAAGATCGTAATGGTTCTTGCAGCACTGGCGTTTGCCAGGTTCATCTCGGGTTTGTATCCGGGGGCCAGAGCCTGGCTGAACAGCAAGATAGGCCTTGATATAAGAGACAGGGTTTTCGCCAGCCTGTTGAAAAAGGATTACAGGTTCTGGAATGCTTTCAGACCCGGAGATCTTACTACAAGGCTTACCGATGATATCGTAGACTATCCACGCATAGCCTGGTTCAGCTGCTCCGCTGTTTTCAGAGCGCTTGAATCATCATCAAGACTGGTCTTCTGCCTGGGCGTGATGTTCTTCATGAGCTGGGAACTGACGCTGATAGCACTGATTCCTCTTCCAGTGATGTTCCTGATATTTACCCGGGTCGAGAACAGGCTGGGCAGCAGGGTTGAGGAAAGTAGAAAAGCCACGAGTCATACCGGTAACCTTCTGGACAGCACATTTGCCGGCATTCCCATAATCAAGGCCTACAATGCTGAGGAAGGACAGGCCGGAAGACTTCGAGGCCTGCTTGATGAAAGGCTGGAAATAGATCTGTCTATAACCAGGCTGATCATGATTCTTCATGGAGTATACAGCGTCATCGGTCAGGTGGGGAAAGTAACCGTAATGTGCGTCGGGGGACTCTTCGTTATCTGGAACCGCATCGGAATAGGGGAATTCTACGCTTTCTACGTTTATCTCGATATGCTTCTTGCGCCAATGATGGACATTCCCAACCTCTTTGTAACATCAAGGCAGGCTTTCACATCAATAGACAGAGAGAAAGAAATCCTCCAATTTCCCGCTGCCCTTGAAAGGGAAGGTATCGAAGGAGAGGGCGCAGTCTCAAGCCTGAGTCTGGAATCGGCAGGTTTCAGTTACTCCGGAACCGTGGCAGGGATTAACGGGCTTGATATCCAGCTTAACAGCCCCGGGATGTTCGCGCTCGTAGGTGAGGTGGGAAGCGGGAAATCCACTGTACTGAAGATGCTCACAGGTCAGCTTCCATGTACCGAGGGAAGAATTCTGTACAATAGGACCGATCTGGGGGAACTTTCGGATGAATACCTTATCTCCGAAACAGGCTATGTCCCGCAGGAATCCGTTCTCTTCAGCGAATCGGTTGGAGAGAATGTCAGGCTGGGCAGGGATATTTCCGATGAAGTCGTGGCGGATTCACTGCGAATAGCGGGGCTGGATGGAACTGAACTTGAAGCCGGTGTGGAAACGTTACTGGGCCAGGGTGGTGTAGGGGTCAGTGGCGGGCAGAAGCAGCGTATCGCAATTGCACGTGCACTTGCGGGGAACCCTTCGTTATTTCTCTTCGATGACTGTACGGCTGCGCTGGATGCGGAAAAGGAAGAGGCCTTCTGGCAGGAGCTTGCGAAGGCAAGGGAGGATGCACTCATACTCGTTGTATCTCACAGGCAGTCTACGGTCAGAAGAAGTGAGAAGGTGATTTTCGTTCATGAAGGAAAAATGAATGCTTTCGATACACATGAGAATCTTCTCAGGAACAACAGGCTCTACCGTCTGGTCCTTGCAGCGGAAATGGAATGATGTACACGCCGGGATACCTGAAGCTGCTGGTAAAGGGGGAACTTACAGCTAGAATCCGAGATCTGAAGAAGCTGCTTGAGGAATGCAAACTGTGCGGCCGCAAATGCGGGGTAAACCGGCTGGCCGGCGAAAGAGGTTACTGCGGAGCCGGAAAAGACCTCGAAATAGCTTCTTTATGTATACACAGGGGAGAGGAGCCTGTTCTTACCGGGGGTTTGGGCGTGGGAAATATCTTTATGGGAAGGTGCAACATGAAATGCGTCTTCTGCCAGAATCATTCCATCAGTCAGCCTGAGGGCAACACAGCTTCAGACTGGGGCAGTTCCACATCTGAACTTGCTGAAAAACTGCTATTGTTTCAGAAGCAGGGATGCCCTACAGCGGGTTTCGTATCACCCACGCACTACGCGCCTCAGATATTCGAAGCCCTGAGTCTGGCAGCCGTGAAAGGCTTCAGTCTGCCGGTCATCTACAATACCAACGGATACGACTCCATAGAACTGCTTACACTGCTTGACGGTATGGTGGATATATACCTTCCGGATTTCAAGTACTGGAACGGCGAAAACGGGAAATATTACTCCGATAC
>DAOWFD010000134.1 GCA_030638185.1 Candidatus Aegiribacteria sp. | reverse complement strand
ATAGCGCGACGAGAGCCGGATCTGTTCGCGCACTGGCGATTACTCTACGCTTCGGCTGAACGATAGGAGCCGGATGAGCGGAGACGTTCACGTCCGGTTCTGTGAGAGCCTGCGGGGGAGGTTCCCGTGGGCTACTCGACGTGCATTCTGGAAGAAAGGCCATGAGACTAACCAGGGAGTACTTCGATCATCAGAGAATGTTGAAGTCGAAAATAAGAGAAGAGATATTAAGCAGGTAAATATGTATCTCATTCTTCATCACCTACTTCAACTCGCATTACACGGATTTGGCTGTAGTCAGAATATATAAAACGCTCTCCATCAGATTGGATATTTGACCCAATACCCAATTCCAGCTCACTGTTGTTGCTTCTGTCAAGAGTCAATGGACTCGAAGCAATACTAAAAGGGGAAGATATCCAAAGAATCTCGCCATCACAATTAAAACAGAGTATCTTTCTTAAATGATTGTTCTGATATTTTGGTGGCTTCGATGCTGATCCTGCAATAAAGGCTCCATTCGCTGCTACTGCATAGGGACCACCATGACTCCAAGCTTCAGCAGAATAATGGATATCAATGATAGATTCCCTGCTTTTGGCATCTGAACTAAAAACAAGTCCTCTACCTCTCAATGCTACTGCCCAGGCATGTCCGGAAATACTGGGTACTGGTGATGTTGTTCGAGTGTTAAACGCTTCCCAGAGAAGCTCTCCTGTAAATCCATTATAGCATTCCAGTCCGGAAATAGTTGCCAGAAGGATAACTGATCCATCAGCACTTACAAGTGGATCGCATGAAAGATCTACCTCCAGTTCCTTTTCCCACAGAAGCGTTCCACTCTTATCGTAAGCTGTAAGGTTGTTCCCAATTTCGAGGAAAACAATTATGGAACCTCCTGATGCGTGAGCCCATCTGGATCCCCATGCGACATTTGTTTCTCTGGAAAATACAAGATTCAAATCCGAATCATAGTATTCTAAAAGATTTGAGGCAGTAAAATCCCAACGGTAGATTGATCCATCATCATTGACGAACTGCATACCGGTCCAGCCAGTGTTCTGAAGAGGCTCAAAGGTGCGAACATCACCGGTCTCTATATTTACATATTCTGCTTCAACGGAGTATATCGCATCTCTACCTCCTTCCAGCACAGATCCCAGGACAAGTACATATTTCCCATTGCGGGAATAGATCACGCTCCAGGGGTTGCAGGTTAATGGAATATCACGGACTTCATCATCTTCCTGAAGAATAACCAGCTTGTCTTTCAGCAGCATTATGATACGCCATTTCTCGCCGTTTTCAGTAGGTATGAAGAAACCCTGACAGCCAATGCTTGCAGTAGGGCCATTGCAGTTCTCACCCCATCCAATTGGCTCACCATAATCCAATGGATTAATCGAAGCTTCTTCAATTACAGTGTATCCCGGTGCAGTCCATTCCTCATCCGTCTGATCAAGAATGGCTGGCTGCGTGGTTGTTATTCCTATAAGCACCATCAGTAACAATTGCATATCAATCCCCTCGTTGAAATATGTACCGTTTTCGTATTTCCATAGAGTATAATAAAATACCAGGAATATAATAATAGGAGGGATGTTGAACCCTATTCTCATTTTTCATATTACGCCTCAGTTGATTTCACCAACCTTGACTACTCCAGAGCCTGTGAAAGGGCACCGAAATCCTGCTGCGTTTGAACTTTCAAGAAAGAGTTGATGAATCCGGCAGCATACAGGGGTATGAAGTGGGTTCTTCCCCTTGTCCGCAAGTTCCATGCACCCAGTTTCACTATGCATGGTGAATTGTATCTTGATGCAAAGACACCTGCTGATTTTGAATTGGTTCTCTTTCCCGCCTTCACTTCAATCGAATAGAGACGGTTTTCCTGCTGCACATATGAAAGCCCCGGGAAGATCATCATTAAAGTATTTCAGAGAGGTTAGAGCTCTGGGGCAGGCTTGAATCTCATCGAAGATGATCAGATTTTTGTAAGGGTCAATTGATGTATTCGATGCATACTACAGTTCCGATAGCAGACGCTTCGGTTCGAGGTTTCCTTTCTGAAAGATAGATGCGGCTTCAGTGTCTCTTTCCAGGTCAAAGTAGTGACACACCGGAAAAGAAGCACCGAATATACTTTTCAGCAAGTATGTCTTGCCGCACTGGCGCGCACCTCTCAATAATAGAGGCTTCCGCGATGATTTGCTTTGTTGCTATCCCGGTAGATATTGATATTTGCTCTATGAAAAGCCCATGAATTTCAGAAATATCCCAGCTGCCAACAAGAGAACAGATTTGTCATCTCGACTAAGGCAGGTCAGGCTGAATGAATTACTGCAAAAACGAATGCCTTGCAATTGCAAAATGATATTTCTATATTATGACATAGATGTCATAGAAAGGAAATACGCTTTTGAGACTGAACGAATTTGCAGAATTGGCAAAGAAGCTGCCGGTTATATCACTTGATGATGTAAGAAGCACAATGCCCGGCCTTCGTCAGGAAACCCTCTCCAGGTGGAACCGAAGTGGAAAGGTCATAATGGTGGCTCCCGGTTACTATGTTCTTCCGGGAGAAATCAGTGACGAGACCGATCTCTTTGCAATTGCCGGCAGGATGTACACACCCTCGTTCGTTTCTCTGGAATCAGCGCTTTCATTTCACGGGCTCATTCCGGAGACGGTCCTCTCTGTCACTTCGGTCTGTACAAGAAAGACGAGGCATATCAATTCACCTCTATGCTCATTCATATACAGGAGCATTCAGCCGCAGTATTTCTTCGGTTATGAAGCAAAGACGGGAAGGAAGCACAAATATCTTATGGCTTCTCCCGGGAGGGCGGTTGTTGACCTGTTCTACCTCAGGAGGGATATAAGCTCAGCAGAGGATATGATGGAACTCCGTTTTGACTCAGAGACTTTCAGCGGATTGGATCCAATGGAAATCCTCGACATGGCGGAACGGTTCAACAAGCCCTGGCTGACAGGGAAGGTGAAAGTATTGCTTGAGGTGATGAAAAATGCTTGACCGTTTGATTGTCTACGATGCTTTCCCCGGTATCCCCGATACTTTTAAGAGGGCAATGCTCCGGGAATATCTGCAGTACAAAACACTTCAATTTATCTTCAGAGCGAAGAAATGCGGTGGACTGGTTTTTATGGGTGGAACTGCATTGAGAATATTCTATGGAAGCAGCAGGTTTTCTGAAGATCTTGATTTTGATTCGAAGAACCTTTCCAATAATGACCTTCAGGGAATAGCTATGACTGTAGTAAATGAATTCGAATTGGAAGCTGTTGAGTGCAATGTAACCTTTAGCAAAGGAAGCGCATTCTCGGCAAAGTTCAGGTTCACCGATGTTCTTCAGAAGTGGGAACTCACACGCCACAACGATGAGGTGCTAACACTCAAGTATGACGCCTCACCGCAGCACTATAACTATACACCGGAGGTAAAAGTGTTGAACCGCCTGGATGTGATCGTTCCGGTACCCTCAGCCTCCGCTGAACTGATTCTGGCCCAGAAGCTGTATGCTATACTGAACCGCAACAGAATAATGGGGCGTGATCTTTATGATGCCTCTCATCTGTTCGGAATCACGGAACCCGACATGAATTATCTTGATCAGAAGGTTCAGGTATCATCCAGAAAGAAGATCGAGGTGATGATACTGAACCGTCTTGATGAAAGAAGCATTGATGACCTGGCAAGGGATGTTGAACCCTTCGTTCCCGGCAGGAACGACCTTCTGAGAGTAAAGCTTTTCCCGGAGGTCCTTCGAAGCTGGGCAGGTACGGAACAGGGAAGCTGAAATAAGGAAGACTACTCTTATCTACTCAGGAACAGGCTAAGAATCCGCTGAGTGGTGATTGAAATGTCAATCTAATTACAGGAGTATATCAAGAATGTGGCATATATGCAATATAATTGCAGTATCGCGCATATCTCATCTACATATGGGGTAAGTACAGTTGAGGATATCCAGAGGCTTCCAATTGAACAATCCACTTACCCGGTCAGTGAATAATACTCACAGTTTTTCTTACTTCTGCCGTTCCGGTAGTAATCCTCAGCAGATATACCCCAGATGGGAGGTTCTGCACACCGATACTCAGAACGGATTCGTCATCCCGGAGAATACCCGATTCCGAAAGTATCTGTCGTCCAGCGATATCATAAAGAAGAAGTTCGAAATTATCCCCGGATACTCCGACAAGTCTGACACCAAGCGTCTCCCGGACAGGATTTGAGAGGATTTCAATCGCTTCTTCAGCGTCAGAACTGATATCAGAAGCACAGCACATATCTCCGAATAGATTATCATCACTACCGCCCGGAGGTGGAAGGGTGTCTACGCCTTCAACAAAAACGTATTGATTACAATATTCCGGATAATAAATGTAACCAATCTGAGCTACAGCATTTGAATCTATATCCAATACCTCCGCATGACTGAAAAATAGGGGCCACTTTTCATCAAAGGCCAGATTTTCCTCGTTTTGACGACCACCATAGAACATCCAACCGTCACAGACCTCATAACCATCAATTCTAGCTCCGGTTTCAGAATCAACGCAGTACGCAAACATAGTACTCCATTCATTGATCCAGTCCATCGTACCTCCTACCATCCAGAAATATCTGCTGTCAGGTGACAGAATAATAGGCCAAAGAGCGGGGCATACCTGACCATTCCAATACTGCTCTTCATTTTGTGGACCAGAAACCGGATACGGAGTCTCAAATGAATGATCGATATAAGACCCGTCAGGTTTTACAACGTAGACATTGAATCCGTATTCATCTGGTACCTCACGGTACATCCAGAATCCGCACCAGTAATCGCAGTCACCAATGAATATCGCATCTGCAAGACCGATAGAGTTAAGATCAACTATCGCTACGGTATCGTGTTCGATCCCAACCGTACCGTACACAATATCTTCAGTGGTATTATGATCCCAGTCTGGCGGACTATCCATATAATAGTTTGTATCCGGCCCCCATTCAAAACCATTATATGAAAATGGTCCATAATCATTTCTGCTTTCCGCAACTGTTCCCGGATAGCTGTCCAGTGTATTCCCTGCAAGATCATGCGGACCTCCATCCGGTTGGTTAGGGTTCCCGAAATAAAGTTGGATATTGCCAACATATTCCTGGGGAAGTGCTCCCTTGAATATGTAATGAACTACATAACTGGAATCAATAAGATTGTTACCGGATCCCAAGTCACTGTTTGCAGTATTATTTAAGGTCAAAGGCAGTTGGAAACTACCGGGTAGACGTAGCAATCGACCTTTCGCAATCGATGACCATTCAATTGTATTAGCGATTATTCCTGTGAAGTACAGATTATCAGGTATAAATTGATGATTTAAGTCCTCGATCATGATTGGTTCGGAATAGAAAACCTGCAAAACAAGAAGCTGTCCATCGCCAGGTAAATAACAGTATGTAGTATCTATTAAAACCTTTGTAGTATCGGAGTCAACCAGCATTCGCTGGTTTTCAACCCTGGCGATTTCTGCGAGCAGGAGATCAACAGGATCCTGTCCTGTTCCTTCATCCAGGCAACGACCGGGTTTCAGGTTTCCTGCTATGTTCAAATCCTCTTCAGATAGTCTATCCCGTTGCGCAGGATAATTGGATTCTATCGATGATTGACTGAATGATGCAGGAAGAACAGATGCGCAAAAGGATGGTAGTATATCGAACTGATTAATTGACTGCAGCGCATGAAGTTTTGCTCTCAGCTGTTCCAAATATTCTGATTCTCTTGCCAAGACTCGATTGATATCGATATCCTCCCAGTATCCGTCATATATCTTATGGCAAGTATCTGCGGCAGGTTCCCACGCATAAGCAGCAACTCCTGCTATATGGGGCAGGAAATTATCAACAACAACACCCTCGACTTGCGGATCAGGAAGAAACAGATCATCCACGGGTAGCGTCATACTGCCCGTATGTCCCGAACCATGACTTACAGCTGTTACCTTAACGGCATATTTTCCATCAGGGAAGAATGCATCCGCATTAGTCTGAGCATCACCGGTATTGGGTGGGAGCTGAAGGTTGGTATCCCAAGCCCCCTGACAGATGCCTGTTGTCCAGTCATTAACATAGCCGGTATTTATCCAGACATTGTCCCAGCCGGTAGTCCAGCTT
>DAOWFD010000222.1 GCA_030638185.1 Candidatus Aegiribacteria sp. | reverse complement strand
GAATGCCCATTGAGTGATCAATGCCCTTCCAGGATTTAATCCGAAAATTAATTGAAAGGCTGATTTATGGAATACAGAGTATCTCCAGAGGAACTGATTGATATAACAATGCCTCTTTCAGACGATACACCGGCATGGCCCGGGGATATACGATTCCGTAAAGAAACTACTGTGGTCCACGGTTTCCGAACATCTAAACTCACCATGCTGATGCGGCAAAGGGAGTGTCTTTTATTTCTCAGGATGGATCAGATATATCCGAGCCCCTCAAGACTCTCCTCAATTCCCTCATTGAACACCCCCGGAGGATTCGCTACCGGAGGAGTTGCCCAGTACGTTTCTATATTTCTGAGCAGAACTGTATCAAGGGGTAGTTCATAGAGCTCCAACGGATCCTTCGCCAGATCATGCATGATCTCGTATCCGGTGGTGAAATTGACTATTCCCTTCATCCTTCCGGAGAGTACGGATGCTATGGTTTCAAATCCTTCGATTTCGTTTAAGAAACACTTGCCTGGCCAGAGTCCGCTGGACGGAATCGGCCGGTCTGGATCATGGGGCAGGAACAGGTCAACCCCTTCCACCCCTTCAGGAAGGGTGACTCCAACGTATCCGGCAATGGTAGGGAGTATGTCGAACTGTCCCGCGGTAATGGTATCTATCAGGCCTGCTGGTATATCATTGCCGGAGATGATCAGGGGTACATGAATGAGTTCCTGGTACAGTGACTGGCCATGTCCGATGCGGCCATGTTCAAGAAATTCCTCTCCATGATCCGAAGTGACGATTATCAGTGAATTGTCCGTAACTCCCCTTTCCCGTAAACCGGCGAAAAGCCGACCAAGCTGGCTGTCCACCCAGGCAATTTCCCCATCGTAAAGGTTTACCAGATGATCACGGTCCTGACGATTATGAATTATCCCGCCTTCTAACGCATCCCAGTCCGTCACCCCTCTGGTTCCCACCGGAGAGAAGAGGGAATCAAAGGAAGCGGGTGGATCATAGGGAGAGTGAACATCGTAAAGATGGAGGACAACAAGTTTCGGAGAGGGATTTCCCCTGTTATCATCAAACCATTGCAGAATCTCCGATACACTTTCTTCGGCTCTTCCATCCCCCACAGGATACCAGGAATAGTGATCAAACCCGTTGTCAAATCCGAAATCACCGTTGAGGAGAAAGATGTTTACAAATCCCAGAGTAACGTATCCTTCACCTTTAAGAATTGTGGCTATTGAAGGCAGACTTATATCCACTCCGTGTGTATCTGTACCGCTTCTGCGGGCCTGGTGGGATACCACCGTGAGCCCCGTCCATATTGTCGCATGGGCAGGCAGCGTCCAAGGAGCCTGTGCCTGACAGCGTGAAAAAAGCACTCCCTCCTCCGCAAGACTGTCCAGGACCGGAGAGGTCTCTCTATCGTATCCGTAGCATCCCAGATGATCTGCTCTAAGCGTATCAATAATAATAAGGACTATGTTCGGCTTACTGGAACCCATGATTCCGCATCCCATGAACATCAGAGCAGTCATGAGAACAGAAGCTTTCTTCGTTTTCAGAAACCCACTACATATTTTCAAGGTCGTCCTTTCTTGGAACTTAGACGAAATATACCATCGTCAGCAAATTTCTTTCCCCATTATTCGCGTAACAACCTGGACTCCACCTCGACAGTTCAGGACTTTAATACAGACCCACCTCTTCGGTGTCCGTTTTTTCGGTTCCCGGCAGGTCCCCGATGAATACCTGAGGGTAAAACTCGGGATCGGTATCAAAGGCAAGAAACCGGTTCCCTTTGATTACAGTCTGCCATGTACTTGCCCTTTCACCGGCATCGAGCGCCGCAGTGAAAAGAATGTTCCCTTCCATATCGTAAACGGTATAGGAAGGTGTCAATGTTGTTGCTTTTGTTACCCATATTCTGTCAAGTCCATCAACCCAGAGCCCACCTATTGCCGACCTGTACGGATCGGGCTGCCAGTTGGCCATTGACTCGGGCATTCCCTGCTGGATCATCCTGTTGTTCACCATCTCAGTTTCTATATCGATCTCTTCCTGTGTTTTCCGCACCCTGACGTAATTTTCATCAGTTACTGTGAACAGTTCATCTCCTTCGGGACTCCATACGGTGAATTCATACACTTCAGTGGATAATTGCGCGGTGAAAACGATTCCTTCGGAAGTAGCTCCGAAAATGGGTATATCATCCTGCATCGAACTCAGGTCGGAAGGATCGAACGGGGACATGCTTTCGAAATAGACAACGGATGCTTCAACCTCGCCCATTTCCCATCTTGAAATGGTGAAACCCATGAACATGCCTTCCTCGTTCTGCAGAAATTCAGGTTTCATGCCTACGATTGCGCCGTTATTTACTCCTGCAATAGCACCAGGTGGTGACGGGTAAAAGCCCTGCACATCCATCATGTATTCCATTTCGGAATTGAAATAGATCAGCTTGCCTCCCATTGCATCCGAAACAGCGGCTCCCGGTTCCAGGGAATCGGTAACAGTAAACTCAGAAATAACGATGCCCTCTTCACCGGGAAAGAATGCCATTCCAACTGGAAGCAGGAATTCCCCGGGGCCGCTGCCCTGCCGGCCGATACGCTGCAGAAATTCCCCGGATGGAGAGAAGATGCTCATACAGCTTTTCTGCATATCCAGTATCGCTATTTCCCCTTTAGGTGAAATGTCGGCTCCGGCTATCTGGCCGAAAACGTAGTTGCTGTCTCCCATTTCGATCCCTATTGAATCGGATAGGATCAGGTATTCATCAGCTTCGGGAAGAACATATTCTTCCGTAGCTGCAGCTTCATCGTTCCCTTCATCAGCAGATATGTCCTCTGCCGGCCGCTCTCCGCACGCAAGAGCGAAGATAAGTACGCTTAACATGACAAACAGTATCTTCTTCATCTGTTCACCCCTTTTCTTTCTACAGACTGAAATAGAGGGAATGCTCCTTCGGGTGAGGGCTTCCCTGGAAACTTGCCACTTCATCTCTCTTCATTTCTATATAATCATCGATCATTTCCTTAGAGAAGACTTCTCCATCTTCAAGGAATTCCCTGTCGGTTTCAAGTGCATCCAGGGCTTCTCCCAGGTTTGCAGGAAGCATGTGAAGGTCTTCCGTATTGTAACCCCCCTCAAATACATTCTCATCAATCGGACCGTAACCGAGTTTCTCAGGGTCCATTTCCTTCTTCATTCCGTCAATCGCGGCCATGAGTATCGCGCTCATCGAAAGGTAGGGATTACTGATCCCATCGGGAACCCTGTACTCGAAACGCATTGACTCCGCCGTACTGGCATAGGATGGGACCCTTATGGCAGCGCTTCGGTTGGGACCGGAGAAGAATCTGTATACTGGCGCCTCCTGACCTGGAACAAGCCGATGGTAACTGTTTACCGAAGCGTTGCTGAAGGCGCATACAGCGGGAGCATGATGAAGAATTCCGGCAATTGCGTTCAGGGCGGGTTTACTCAGGTTGCAATAACCATCTTTGTCAAAGAATATCCTTTTCTGTTTGTCTGTCATGAAAATGTGAAAATGCATGCCGGAACCCGGTTCGCCCTCAACAGGTTTGGGCATGAATGTTGCCGAAAGGTTGTACTTAAGTGCTACATTCCGGACAATGTGCTTGGTCAGCATTACATTGTCCGCAGCACTGAGGAAAGGAGAGAAGGTTACTTCCACCTCACTCTGACCCATCCTGCCCACCTCATGGTGATGGTATTTTATCTGTATTCCTGCCTTCTGCATCAGCATCGTAATTTCAGACCTTATATCATGAAGGCTGTCCACAGGATACATCATGTGGTATCCGGATTTACCGGAATGAACAAACCCCCTGGCTTCAAGGATTTTCGGATTTTCGGGATTCTCAATGCTTCCCATCCGATACCCCTGGCTTCCCCGTTCGGACCAGAAGCAGGCTTCGTCGAAAATGTAGAATTCGAACTCGGGAGCCCAGTAGCTGTCCGTGGCAATACCGGACTCTCTGAGATAACTGACCGCTTTTCTGGCTATACTCCTCGGATCCCTGGAAAATGCTTCCCCGCTTACCGGATCAACTATATCGGCTAAAATTACAAGCGTTTTTCTTTCAGTGAACTGGTCCTCAAAAACCCTTCTAGGATCGGGCCTGAGAATAAGATCTCCGGCTTCAGTCTGAGTCATGCCCGCCAGTGTGGATCCGTCAAACCCCACTCCACGTAGGAAAAAATCTTCGTCCACCATAGATGACGGTACTGTTACATGACGCCAGTGTCCCGTAAGATCGGTGAACCTTATATCAAGTTCATCGTAATTCTCGTTCGAGATTCTCTCAAGTTGAATTTCCATGGTCTTGTTAGACACCACTTTTTATCCTCCCGCGGTTTTTCCTGATTTCCGAATATATGAATCTACAATTCCGCCAAGATATCCCTGAATATCTGAACCGGGTATCCCACCGGTATTTTTCCCGTCAATAAAAAGCTGTATTCCCGATGGAGTTCCGATGAGAGCTATATCCGCGTCTCTTGCCTCTCCCGGGCCATTAACTTCGCACCCCATCACCGCTATGGTGATATTTCCTGTTTTGCCTTCAATACTATCCTGAACCGATTCAGCGATCCCCGCGACGTCTATTCGGGCTCTTGCGCATGTCGGGCAGCTTATTACCCTCGGAAACCTGCGACGGATATTCAGTGAGGAGAGTATCTCCCACCCTACAACGGGTTCCTTCTCCGGCGAACCTGAGAGGGAAACTCTTATAGTGTCGCCGATCCCCTCCGCCAGCAGAATAGAAAGTGCCACAGCGCTTCTCACGCTTCCCGTAAGTCGTGGGCCTGCTTCGGTAACACCCAGATGAATTGGGTAATCACATTCAGCTGACGCCAGCCTGTTGACCTCAACTGTAAGCATGGGGTCGCTTGACTTCAGTGAGAGAACTATATTGCGAAAACCGGTTTCCTCAAAAAGAACCAGATGTCTATGTGCGGCGGCCCACATTGAATCTTTATTCACGCCTCCGTATTTATCCCTGAGATCACCCGGCAGGCTACCTGAATTGACCCCTATGCGGATAGGAACATGCTGTTCCAATGCCTTCTCGGAGATTCTCCAGATATCAGATCTTTGTCTTATGTTTCCCGGATTGATCCTTAGCTTGTCTGTTCCGGCTTCAAGCGCCATTATGGCAAGCTCCGGGTTGAAGTGAATATCCGATACCACGGGAACAGGAGACTTTTTAATAATACTCCGAAGAGCGACGGCAGATTCCCTGTCCGGTACCGCCACACGAACGATTTCAGCCCCACGGCTTGCCAGCATGTTTATCTGGCTGCAGACAGCTTCAATATCAGTGGTGGGAACGTTCGTCATGGATTGGACGGATATGGGTGACCCGCCCCCTATCGGCAGCCCTCCGACCGAAACCTGTCTTGTGTGGGATCTTCTGATACTCATTTCCCTCCAGACACAACATCACAATACCATGAAGTATAGAAATATGTATGCAGGGATGTGTTTTTACAAGTTTACTCCATTAGATCGCGCGGGCTGTGACAACTCTGGGCCGACCTGCAAGGTCGTTGTATGCGCTTACATCTTCCCATAGAGGGTCTTTCTCCAGTATTCCCGAAACAGTTTCGACCTGCTCCCGGCCCAGTTCAAGGGCAAGAACTCCGCCTTTTCGCAGAACAGCCGGAGCGGAAGCTGTTAACGAGGAGACCAGATCAAGCCCGTACGCCCCGCCGTCAAGCGCAATCAGGGGATCTCCATTCCTTACTTCAGGCTCAAGATCATGAATCTGATCCGAAGGAATGTAAGGAAGGTTAGCTATAATGCCGTCGAGTTTCCTGGTATCCCGTCTGAATGCTTTGAGCAGATCGGCTCTGACCAGTATCAGGTTCCGGGCTCTGAAGAGTTCTTTGTTCACGCGCGAATGGGTCAGGGCTTTCTGACTGATATCGGTTGCGATCACCAGTGCGG
>DAOWFD010000261.1 GCA_030638185.1 Candidatus Aegiribacteria sp. | reverse complement strand
GGACATGAGGAAGATGAGCCGTGTGGACGTATGGTTCACAGTTGGAGTCCCTTTTGAATCCCCATGGCTTCCAAGGTTTACCGGCACCAACCCTGACCTGAGAATCAGAAGCACAATAGAGAACATCGAAAGACTTCCCATCGACAGGTACGGTGTTACAGGCCATGAGACATCATCGGAACATCATGCTCATGGACGCGGCTCACCGGACCCGCATGTATGGCTTTCACCGGAACTGGTCCGGAGCCAGGCGGCGGTCATCGCGGTCGAACTCTCACAACTTGACAGCTCGAGAGCTGATGAATACATGGCGAACCTGAGCAGTTTCGGTGGGGAGATCGATTCCCTTCAGAACAGTATCCGCTCACTGATCGCTTCTTCATCTTCCAGGAGCTTCATCGTTTTCCATCCCGCCTGGGGCTACTTTGCCGATGAATTCAACCTCGTTCAGATACCTATTGAGACAGCAGGCAGCGAACCGTCACCACGGGAAATGTCCCTGCTTATCGACTACGCCAGGGAGAACGATATACGAGCAGTTTTCGTCTCCCCGCAGTTCAGCACTTCCTCCGCGGAGGCCATCGCAGCGGAGATCGGCGTTGAAGTAAGTTACATAGACCCACTTGCGGAGGACTGGAGCAGCAATCTCCTCAATGTAGCGGAACTGCTTTCGGGAACGCAGAACCCTGAATGAATGAAGCAATCAGGCTTAACTGTGTTACTGCCGGTTACCGCAGGGGCAACCCTATCATACATGACATTGATCTTACCGTCCCGAAGAGCGATTTTCTTGCGATAATGGGCCCCAACGGCGGTGGAAAAACAACACTTCTCAAAGTGATCCTGGGTCTGCTCACACCCTGGGAAGGTAGCGTGAAGGTTCTAGGCGGATCTCCGGAGAAGACTCACCCCGAAATCGGCTATGTACCTCAGGTGATACCTGACGAATCATTTCCCATCACCGTAATTGATGTGGTTCTCATGGGCAGGCTGAGGAATTCCGGCCTGTTCGGCAGATTCACCCGCGGGGACAGGAAAATAGCTGAAATGAATCTTGCAAGGCTTGATGTGCTGGACCTTGCCGGTGAGGAAATAAATTCCCTTTCAGGGGGCCAGAAACAGCGTGTACTGATAGCCAGAGCCCTTGCGGGAAAGCCGAAGATACTTCTGCTGGATGAACCCGTTGCAAGTGTTGATCACAACACGCAGGAAAGCTTCTTCAATCTTCTGGAGGAACTGAACAGGACAATGACAATCGTGCTTGTCACCCACGATGTGGGCGCCGTTTCGGCCCATGTTAAGAATATCGCTTGCATTAACAGAACCCTGATGAGTCATGGAGAAACACTGTCAGCTGAAGCAGTGGCAAAGGCTTACGGCTGCCCCTTCGAACTGGTTTCCCACGGTGATATTCCCCACAGGATTCTGGGGAACGGAAAAGGATCGAAAACATGATCGACGCACTGGGCTATACATTCATGCAGAATGCGGTGATCGTATCGGTTCTTGGATCAATAGCCTGCGGCATAATCGGCACACTTGTAACAGTCAACCGAATGTCAGCCCTTGCAGGGAGTATCGCCCACGCCTCCTTCGGAGGCCTCGGCCTTGCATATCTGATGGGTTTCAACCCATTGATAGGAGCAACCGGTTTTGCTGTGGTCTCAGCGGCAGGCATAGCAGCCATATCTTCCAGAAAACGGACAAGAACCGATACTGCCATGGCGGCAATGTGGGCAACAGGTATGGCTGCGGGGCTTGTTTTCATAAAACTTTCCGGAACCTATTCGGCGGATCTGATGAGCTGGCTTTTCGGGAGCCTGCTTACGGTATCCTCTTCTGATATAATGTTCGCGGCTGTTTTAGACATAGTTATTCTCCTTGTAATCACAGGATTGTACAAGGAATTCCTCGCGGTTTCATTCGATCAGGAATTCAGTATGCTCCAGGGAGTTCCTACTGATTTCATCAGAGGGTTATTCCTGATACTGACAGCGCTGACAGCTGTACTTCTTATGAAAATAACGGGTCTTATCATGGTTATAGCAATGCTGTCTATTCCCGCCGCAATAGCCGAGATGTTCGCGGGGAGCCTTTGGAAGATGATGATACTGGCATCTATTCTGGCAGCGGTATTCAACCTGGCAGGTCTCTCTCTCGCGTGGATACTGGATCTGCCACCGGGAGCCGTTATCATACTTATCGCGGCATTCGCTTACGTAGTTTCACTTATCATCGAGAGGGTGAAGTCGTAGATCCACTTCCTGTACCCATCATCAGATCATTCGGTCAACATCACGTGTCTGATTACCACCGTAATCCAAAAGCACACCTCTCCCCTAAAGCCGGATCAGCATGCAGCTTAGCCAGCTTCGAGCTCGGGAACATCATCCCTCCAGGGTACATAGTCAGCGTCGGGCTCGCAGACTAGCTCCAATGGCTCATGGCGAGGTCCGGCGTCCTCCCAAAGCTTCAGGAGCTAAAGGATTCGCCTGATGACTGGAGGCTGTTCTATGAATGAAATGACATTCATCCTACATCCGCATTTCGAGCATTTCTCTTCGAGGAACCTTCGGTTTCAGAGCATCCACGTCCCAGACCTTCTTCAGGAAGTGTCCCACATCTGTCTTCTGCGGCGAGAGCAAGATTGAATAGGATATGTTCTGAGTGTACCGATATCCTTCCCCTTGACTTCATGCCATCCTCATGCTAAACTGAACTCACAGACAGGAATACAGCAACATCAGAAAAATAAGCGGGTAAGATAGAGATAACATAGATCCTTCAGTACCACTCATTTAACTGGAAAGGAATCAAAATGCCGCGCATTATAGTTGCTTTCATAATCCTGTCATTACTCTTCATTTCAGCGGAAGCCGTCTACAGCAGCTTCCCTGATAACACCATACCAACCCTTGCCATGAGGATAAGGGGTCTGGATCTATCTTTAAGAAACATCACACTGGAACTTCTCTGCGAACTGTCATGGCTTAATTTTGATGCTGTTAACTTCGCTGGCATAGCTTCAAACGAAAATTTTGACATTCTAATGTCCCTCTGCGACAGCTCAGGGGTTTACTACTCCATCTGTCCCGAAGAGATAATGCAGTATTTCAAAGCATGGGCAGACCCGGAGTACAGGTACTGGTTTCGGAACAGCGATCTCCTTATCATCTCAGATTCCTGCTTTGCCAGGTGTAATGCTGATTTTAATTCAATAGTGCAGTACACT
>DAOWFD010000059.1 GCA_030638185.1 Candidatus Aegiribacteria sp. | reverse complement strand
GTGTACTCTTGGCAGCGTATCTATCCCGCGCTCCGCTTTCCCTCTTGTCAGGGTGATTGACGGAGAGATAGTAAGCATTGAGTAATTCATTTAGTGGAATGCACTGGGGAATCGATATCGGCGGAACCACGACAATTCTTGGTTATCTGAAACCGGGCGGGTTCAAAAAAGCGGCAACTCTGAGAACCGACCCTTTATCAGGACCGGATTCACTGCTCAGGAAGATAAGTAAGAAAATTAACGAAGCTGATAGGGCTCCATGTTCGGCAGGTGCCGGTATTGCCGGCCTGGTGAACAGATCTAAGGGACTGCTCGTCTCTTCCCCGAATCTTCCCGGGTGGAAAGATTACCTCATTCGTGAAAAACTGTCGGACATACTCAACTGTCCCGTAGTAATCGATAACGATTGCAACGTCTTCGCCATACAGGCAATCGAATCCTCCAGTATACCCGATTCCGGTCTCTGGTTGATGATAACCCTTGGAACAGGTATCGGTGGAACGATAATCCATGAAGGCTCTATCCTCTACGGATCAGGATACGCCGGTGAATTCGGTCATATGACGGTAGAGGCGACCGGAAAGAATTGCCTCTGCGGATCAAAGGGATGCTGGGAGAGATACGCGGCATCCGAAGCCCTGAGCGATTATTACAGAAAACACAGCTGCAATAGTATACACTATTCTCCAAAGGAGATAGCCCGTCTGGCTTCAACAAAACAGGATGCAGCGCTGAGCGCTTTTGAGGAATTTGGAACATGGCTTGGTATAGGTCTTGCAAACCTTTATCACTGCTTCAGTCCGGACGGTGTCTTCTTGGCGGGAGGCCTTATGGGTGCATCGGAATTCTTTCTGAGATCCGCTGAATCGGAGTTCCATAGAAGATGTCCCTTCGTATGGAACGTGAATGTTCTTCCATCAAGTTCCGACGCAGGAGCTGAGGGAGCCGCTATCATGGGAAGAAACCGGACCGGATGATCAATTGACCTCTCTGGCTTCAGGGGAAGATGTAATGTCCTTTGCATGATGGAATGTTGGCAAATGCAGTATCTGATAATCATTGCTTGCTTTGAAAATGGAGAAGACTATGCAGTCAGAAAAGGAGAGACTTTGAAGCTCGAATCCTAGCATTCGTCAGGTACTGATCTCTTGATACTTGATAGGAAAAGATGGGAACCTTGAATAGAGCACTATTCGTTTCACTTCTCTTTATCGTTTTCATGCTGTCCGGATGTGCTGATCAGGAATGGGCTGAACCATTTCCCGACAGATTGAGTATTACCGTGCTTGACAGCATTGGCATTGAAACCGGCGATTCCTGCTACGTACTTGGCTCTATTGTCGCAGCAGCTACAGCTCCAAATGGTGATATTTTTTTACTCGATCAATCAGCCTGCATTATTCGCGTATTTGATTCGGACGGCATCCATATTGAAAATATGTCCCGACAGGGAAGCGGTCCGGGGGAATTGCTTATGCCATGGGATATAACCGTATTCCCGGATGGAAAGATCATGGTGATGGATTTAATGAAAGGCGGCATGATTATCCTTGACAGTTGCGGAGGGAGTCTTGGCGAACTGACTGAATGGCCGTTAATGCCACCATGCGCGATAACCGGCATTGGTTACAATCAATTTGCAGGTTGCGTGTTTGACGCTGAAATGCGGAGTTCAGGAATACTGTTCAAGCTCAATACAACCCTTTTCTCCATGGAGAACGCTGAACCCGAACAGGTATTCCATACGGATTCTCTCGTTATAGACCCGGATAATACACCATTATCACCAACAGGTATGCTTGAATATGTTAACATAGCTACGAATATCGATAGAAGGATATTCTACAATCTTCGATCAACCGAAGAATACCTTGTTTATGCATGGGATCATGAAGGCAACGAACTGTTTACAGCTTCCCTTGGAATCCCTCCAGTCGAGAAAACACCTGATGAACTCGATGAAGAGAATGAATACACAAGAATGCGTTTCGCTTCGATGGGCATGAATACTCTTCCAGAAGGTTATGAACCTGATCCGAATCACATTTTGGTTGTCGGTCTTGGCGCTGACAGAAATGGGAACCTGTGGGTTCAACGCGGAACCGAGAATATACCGGTGTTTGATGTCTTTGACAGCAAAGGAACACAAATAGCAACAGTGGAATTCCCTATGGATGGCAGATACTGGAGTTTCAGTATTACGCCTTACGGGAATCTTACGTGGAATCTTGACCCGGAATCGGGATTTCAGATAGTATATCTCCTTGAACTACCGGAAATAGAATAAGGACAATGCATTTGAATAATAGTTGTATACGATCATCCAATATTCAGGTAGCTATGAATAGTGATATAAAAATATTCAAAGGACATGAGGTTTTACTCCCTTTTGTCGCTATGCAAGAAAAGCTCTAAGACCATATCCATAAATCCGACCTGGATGAGCAACCAGCTTCCCCGGCTCAGGGAAACAGTATGACGTTGACGACGATAGTACACCCCGCATATTACCAAAACTGGATAGATATCGTTAAGATATAGGGAACTGGATAGACGCTGTGGACTATTTCAGGCTGAAAATCCAGTTTACTATTAGTACATTCGTCTGGAATGTGAATGTGCCGCCATTAAGTTCAGATGCGGGAGCGGAGGGAGCTGCGATTATGGGAAGAACAAGGATCGGATGACCTTTTTCCTGATCCTAATGACGCTTTGTGCGACCGATACTGCAGAGGCCGACAGTACTTCAAGTGACTCAACGCTTACCGCGGAGAGACTTGAGACCATCGCCTATTCTGCTGATTCGCTTGTTTTCTATCCGGACACCGGTAACCTGATACTTGTAGGATCTGCAACTCTTGATTACCGGGACATGACGCTGAAATCGGATACCGTGGAATACTCCGCAGAGGATGAGATCATCACTGCCAGAGGTGAATCCGAACTTCTGGATCGCGGAGAGGCAATAACCGGCAACGGGATGATATACAGTATTCCGACCCGAAAAGGACGCATAATGAACGCGGCTTCGCAGTACGAATTCGGATTTTACACCGGCACGACGATAACAAGGGTAGGCCGCAACGAATTCAATATAGTTGATGCCAGATTCACAACATGCGATGAAGACAGCATCCATTACTATTTCTATTGTCCCGTAATGAAGGTATTCCCTGATGACAAGGCTGTTGCCAGACCGGTGTACCTGTACGTTGATAACACTCCCGTTCTCTATTTTCCATACTGGGTTTTCCCGATAAGACGGGGGCGACAGCCCGGATTCACAATGCCCAAATTCGGGCAGACCAGCAGAGACGGCAGGTACCTGAGGGAATTCGGTTACTACTTCGTTTTCTCTGATTACGCTGATCTGTGGGTACACGGAGATATAATGGAAAAAACCAGGTTCGTACTGGCAGCAGATGAGAGACACAGGATCAGGTACTTATGTAATGGAAACCTGAGAACAGAATTGAGAAGAGAATTCCTAACCCACCGTGACAGATGGATGGTATTCGGCAACCATCTGCATGATTTTCCGGACGGGACTACTGTAAGAGTACAGGGTGAGTTTCTCAGTGATAGATCCTACCTTGAAGAAACGCAGCAGAATCCCGAGGATCGTATGACGGGAGAGCTGCATTCCTGGGTCAGCGTGAACAGATACTTCGGCAGAATGAGTTTCCAGGCTGTAATGGATCGGACAAGCTACCTTGATACTGATCCTGACACAATCCCGGGAGAGGTTGAATCCAACCAGGAAATTCCTGATATCAGGATTTCTCTCCCTTCCGCTCCACTTTTCAGAACACCTTCAGACCCCTCGCTTGTCCGTCCCTGGCACTCCATCTACTGGAATGCAAGAGCGCACTACCTCTCAAGGGACAGGAGAATGGAAGAATCAAGAGCCACAAACTCAGCTTTGAAGCTCACCTCGGGACTTACAGGATCCAGCAGATTATGGGGCTGGCTTTCAGTATCGCCTTCCATCCAAACAACGGGAACCATTTATGATCGGGACAGGAACGATGAGAACTTCCCATGGTGGCTGCATTGGTCTACGAACCTGTCGATTTCAACCGATATCTACGGTATCTTCAGCACAAGACTCTTCGGCCTGGATGCACTCAGACACACGATAACTCCCACCGTATCCCTCCATTGGGCACCTGAGCGGTATCTGAACAGCAGTGGTTTGATAAACTCCGATTCAGCGGGATCTGAATACTACTCCTTTTCTGATTTCAGCCTTCCATCGTCCAGACGAACCATCTCGTTCAACCTCAGGAACAGACTGGAGGGAAAGATGTCAGAAAGGGACAGAATTGCCCGTTTCGATATAGCCTCTTTTAATCTATCCACATCCGCGAACCTTGAGGAAACTGCAACACCATTTTCTCCCCTTTCGGCAACCCTTGACATTTCACCCACTTCACACTTCGGCATTACAGGTAACGGAAGCTGGGACCTCTACGAGAATAAACTCACCAATCTATCCGTATCCACCTCCCTGCGTCTTTCCGGATACGACCGAACCCTTCTTCCCGATTCAGGCACTACAAGACCGGGAATGCCTCTCAGAATGGTCATCTCCCATTACTACAGACACGGTCTTGAAGATACTGAGAGTATCAGCAAGTTCCGACTCTCAGCCTCTCTTGACCTTACCCCGGGCTGGTCGCTGGAATACAGCGCCTACTACGATGCATTGAACGAGAATTTCATAAGCCAGAGTTATACCCTCCGCCGTGACCTTCACTGTTGGGAGGCTGTATTCGTAAGACATATTTCCGATGTAGACAGTGGATTCTATTTCAAGATCAACATTATAGATATTCCAGACATAAAGATTGAACAACATGTAAGCAATTTCTGATTTATATCAAATATATTAATTAATATGTATATTTATGTGCATTATAAATCTATATCTTCCTTCCTGTTAACCAACAATCATCGGTATAGCTTCATATATCACACAATTTCAAAATATTTCAGGGGTTGACATTCAATTTTCCACCTTATAGCTTTACGTTACAGTCAATGGGAGGGGGTGAACAAGTGACTAAAAAAGATCTAATAGCGCACGTTGCCGATAATGCTGAAATTACCAAAAAACAGGCGGGCATCGCAGTAGATGCGGTTCTTGATGGAATCAAGAATACGCTTAGTAAAGGCAACAAAGTCAGCCTTGTAGGTTTCGGAACATTCTCCGTAAAGCATCGTAAGGCCAGAACCGGTGTAAAACCGGGAAGCGGAGAAAAGATGACCTATCCTGCAAAGAATGTACCTCATTTCAAGGCCGGAAAAGGTCTTAAAGACTCAGTTCTTTAGGAAATAACATTCAACGGGAGGCGGGTTCACTTCCGCTTCCCGTTTCTATAGATAGAGTATTATCCCATCTCCGTCTTAATGATCACCGTATATTGTATCTGAAACAAGTGTTCTGACAGCTCCAGAAACCATCTCGGGACTTACAGAGTCAAGGGAAACATGATCGGATGCCATCAGTATCTTGCTCTTCACATCCCACGGATACCATTTGGGAAGTGACGGGTCGAATGGCAGGTACATTCCTACTACCGGGATTCCACTTGATGCTGCCAGATGGATTACCGATGTATCGGGACTTACCAATATGGTCACACCCCGGATGAGGGCCGCCAGGTGAAGAATGCTGGGTGTCACTGGTGAAAAGAGTGCGCCTGGCTCACTGCGGCATATTGCGCGAGCCGCTTTAAAATCCTGAGGCGAGTAGAGTATCAGTGGCTTCAGTCCCAGGTCCAGGATACAGCTGCATACTAGAGTATATCTGTCTATCCCCCATCTGCGGTTCTCTCCACCTGCCGATATGTTAACCGCCGCACAGTCTCCGGGCAGAATGCCTGACCGGTTCCAGAAGTTTTCTGCGAAACCGGTCTCATCCTTCGAAAGGACTATTTCCCGGTTCAGTCCATCCGTTTCGACTTTCCTGCCCAGCCCGGACAGCAGTCCAGCGAATGTATCCATAATATGCCCATCCTGCGGGGCTTTCACTCTGATGTTGAAGGGCAGCCTGTTTTCACGGTCGATATGCAGCCTCCACCTTGCACCTGAAGAGAGTGTATATAAGAATGATGTGGTGGAATCATGCATATGCATGTCAACCGCTGCATCAGGGCTGAAGTTCCGTGCTTCAACAAGGGATGAGATAAACCGCCCGGGGTCCTTTCTGTATGTGATAACATCCAGTCCAGCTTCGTACTTGAGAATGATCCTGTTGGATTCCGAAGCTACGATTCCAATTCTGGTACCGGGGTAGAGTTTCCTGAGCCTGCGAACAAGGGGCAGGGTCATTATCATGTCCCCTATTCTGTCCTGCCTCAATATCAGTATTCGCTGAAGCTCATCATCATCAGGCACCGATCCCGGTACTCCTCCGGAGGAAAACCCAGGAACCAGTGCCCGATGAAGTATTTTTCTACCGAGTATCTCCAGCTTTTTCGGAATTCCAGTCATATTAGAAATGAGAAGGAATCCCTTTAAGAAGCTTCACATATCCGGCTATTACATCCTGCTCGCTGATGTCCTCAACCCTTCCCGTATGTGTTCGAATAAGTTCGTGCTTAACTCCCCACGGATACCACAGCGGCATATGTCCCTCTCTCTGTGGAAACAGTCCCAGCACAGGTATCTCATAGGATGCGGCAATATGAACAAGAGCTGTATCCGGTGTAACCATTGCTTTCACGTCCTTAACAAGAGCAGCTACATGAAGAACTGTGCTGCACTCGGGAATTACCATCGTACCGGGAACTGCATCGGAGATTAAAGCGGCTTCACACCTGTCATCCGGGGTAAAGAATACAAGAGGGATATTTCCAGTATTCACTATGAAGGAGCATAACTCAGCAGTGTGATCAGTACCCCAGATGCGAGATGGGTTCCCCGCTGAAATGTTTACACCAATAACCTTATTTCGCAGACTTAATCCAGCTTCTCTCCAGAATGCATCGGCGAATTCGGTTTCTTCTGTCGAGAGTCTTAGTTTCCTGTCCAATTCCGAGTCATCAATATTTCTTCCCAGACCCTCAAGCAGGATCTTTGTGAGATGGGCATAGTGATGTTTTCTTTCAGGCATGGGAACCCTTACGGAAAAAGGCAGCCTGTTGTCCCTGTTTGATGCGGACAACCGTAATGTCGCACCTGACACTACTCCGTAGATGAATGATGTGGTTGAATCGTAGTGCATCCTTGTATCTACGATCACATCGGGTCTGAAGCGCCTTGCAATGATCAGGCTCCTGAGATATATGGAGGGCCTGCTGTCGTATAGAATCGCATAAAAGCCTTCTTCGTGTTTCAGAAGAGGAAGATTGCGTTTAGAGACAACGATACCAATTTCAGCTTCCGGAAAAAGTTCACGCACTTTCCTGAAGAGGGGAAGGCTGACCATCATGTCACCAATTGCGTCCCACCTCATAAGCAGTATTCGATTCAGTCTTACACTGCCCGGTATCTTCTCAAGTACATGGTCCGGCTGAAATCGGGAGAGTCCATGCTTTGCAAGCGCTCTTCTTCCCGCGGCTTCCAGTCTTTTCAGCATTCTTCAGATCTTTCCACCATTTGTCCTCCGTGCGAGAAACCCTTCATTCCTGTATGATAGCCTTTCTGAATATAACGGATGACCGGAGTGGTCAGAATTGCTGCGTCAGGATGCCGGTCTTGTTTCACAGAATTTGACCTCTCATACTGAATTGGGTGCTTATTTATTGAAATACATTAATTTACATGTTACATACATTCTGGCAACAAACATGCTTGTGAAAAATGTAACAATTCAAACCAGAACTGAAAGGAAGTTGCCATGGCCGTCAAACAAATTAAAGGTAATGAAATTGAAGATGCTGCTTCATCAAAGGATAAAATAGCTCTTATCGATTTCGGTGCACCATGGTGCGGACCATGCAAGATGATCGAACCGGTCCTTGAAACACTCTCAGATGAAATGAATGACAAGGTCAGTTTCTATACTGTGAATGTAGATGAAAACCCGTCTGAATCCTCAAGGTACGGAATCAGGGGTGTTCCGACTTTGATTGCCTTCCATGATGGTAATGAGGTAGACAGAATGGTCGGTTACCGTGACGCAGACTCTCTGAAGATACAGCTTTCCGAACTTGCTCAATCAAAACTGACACTTTAGCAAAATGATGGATCTAAAAATTGGTTTAACAGACCGGCCGGAAAATTCAGAAGATAGAGAGTCGGTAAAAGGAAAATCGTATGATGTCATTATAGTAGGGGGAGGTCCAGCAGGCCTTACCTCAGCCATATATGCCGCAAGGGAAAATCTGAATACGATCTTATTGGAAAAGGCATTATGCGGAGGGCTGCCTGCAACTACAGATATCATAGAGAATTATCCAGGTTTTCCTGAGGGTATAAAAGGGATGGAACTAGTACACAAATTCAAGGAGCAGGCAAAGAAATTCGGTGTAGATATTGCCGAGTACAGGGAAGTAAAACAGATCGGCTCAGAAGGAAATAAAATACTTATTGAAACATCCGAGAATACCTATCAAACCTTAGCTGTAATTGTGAGTTCAGGCAGCATTCCAAAGAAACTGAATATTCCCGGAGAAAAAGAATTCATTGGTAAGGGTGTATCCTACTGCGCGATATGCGATGGGCCGCTTTATAAAGATATGGATATAGCCGTTATTGGCTGTGGAAACTCCGGCTTGCAGGAAGGAGAGTTTCTTCTAAACCATGTGAAAAACATTACTTTTATCGAGTATCTTCCTTATATGACAGGTGCAAGGATATTACAGAACAAACTGCAGAAGAACAAAAAGGCTGAATTTCTGCTAAATAATGAACTTATCGCCGTAAACGGCAGGGATTTTGTTGAATCTGTTACAATAAAAGACAGAAAGAGCGGAGAAGAAAAACAGATAGCGGTCTCAGGAGTGTTCATATATGCAGGTTTCTTACCTAATACTGGATTTCTGGAAAATAATGTGAAGCTGGATCATGCGGGGTATATCATAACAGATGAGGATATGAAGACGTCTGTTCCCGGTATATTCAGCGCAGGTGATGTGCGGTCAAAAAACATACGTCAGATCGATACTGCCTGTGCAGATGGTACAATAGCTGCAATATCTGCCAGGAATTATATAAGTGAACTCAAATCCTGAAAAAGGAACTGCTCTTTAACCTGTGTAGTCAGTAAGTATTCAATACCTGAACTGTTAACGAATGATTGTGGGAGAAGATAATGGCTTTACTATCGGATAACGATGCACGGGAAGTAAGAAAGATATTCGGCAGTCTTGTAAGGGATGTTCATATAAGGGTGTACACTCAGAAACTGGAATGTCCCACATGCAGGGATACCGAAACCATACTCAAAGAACTTGACGGGTTATCAGATAGGCTGAAAGTCTCGTTTCTGAACTCCCTGGAAAATCGGGAAGAAGCTGAGAAGGACAGTGTTGACAGAGCCCCTGCCATAATCGTCTCCGATGGAACCCATTCAAGGGTTAAATTTTACGGGACCCCTTCGGGATACGAATTCAGCTCCCTCCTGACTACCATAATCGACACCGGAGGATCGGAAGAACCGCTTACAGAAGATACGATTCAATTCCTGAAGGATCTGGATACAGATCTCGAGATGCAGGTTTTTGTCACGCCTACCTGCCCTCATTGCCCGTCTTCCGCAGTCCTGGCATCCAGAATGGCACGCTACAGCAGCAGAGTTCGATCAGAGGTGATCGAGGCCAATGAATTTCCTGAGCTGTCAAGGAAGTTCAAAGTACAGGGCGTCCCGAGAACTATAGTAAACGGTATTTTCTTTGCAGAGGGTTCGCTTTCCGAAACGATGATGACAGATGCACTGAAGAAGGGTCTCGCAGATGACCCGCCTGCTGAAACAAATCTTCTGGACTACCTTCAGAACGGTTGAGATTTATATTCCAGGTGCTGTTGTGGCATTCTTCCACAGAATGCAGAAGTACTTCATTCAATCTGAAGGCAGGTCATCATAAGTACTTTTATACTCGCCGCAATACTGTTTTCTGCCCCGGTGGAATTTCCCATGGAATCCATGGGTGTGCTTGAAGCCTACAGCTTCTTCAGCCAGAGTATAGAGCACTTCATATACGGTAACATAGAGACCGATATAACAATCCTCAGGATCGGTCGCTTCTCATGGCGACTGGGGCTTGCGATGGAAACATACATGGGAGAAAGCTGGAACAGCCCCGAGATGAAGTTCAACATCTACGGGGGCCACTGGAATTTAAAAACCCAGTTCGGATACCAGCTGGACCCTCTCCTTCTAAGGATCTATACCGATCATGAGTGTTTTCACAACATAGACATGGCAGACACTCTTTCGGAATACATGAACACTATTAAACTCGGAGTAGTTCTGGATGAACCTGCTCCTGAATTCAGCGACAGCCTGGCTTTTTTACCTGCAGGATTGCCGGACGGCTGGTTCTCAATTGGATTTTACCGTCCCAGGAGCGATACGTTCCAGAAAGGACACGATTTCAACTGGTCGATGCATGGAATGCTCGATTTCGAAGGCGCCGCATGGCATTCATGGCTCTCTGGACTGAGGTACAGAACGGATTTCTTCTTTAACAACGACGGAGAAAGTTCATCAAAGCACAGAGGTGAACTGTACTTCGCATATCAGGCGTCAGCCGGTACCTTTGAAACGCACATTACACACTACTTCAGCGACACACAACCGTTCAGGTCACTTGACGGCGAGACCTACTGGGGGATTCGATTCATCTGGTAAATCATTCCAGTACTACAGCTTGGTCGGTCCGATAATCATCGGTGGAACACTGAGCTGCCATTTCCGCTCCGGAGTACCAAGCTTTTCAATCCTCGAAAAAAGCTCGAGAGGCTTCCAGTTCCACCTGAAATCCGCAATCGGATGAATTATCTCTCCATCTTCGACCAGGAAGACGCCGTCACGCGTCATGCCGGTAAGGCTCAGTTCCTTCTGGTCTACGAACCTTATGTACCAGAATCTCCGGAAAAGAAGAGCCTTTCCCTTTATACTGCTGATAAGATCTCCGGTGGATCCTGAATCTCCATCAAGTGCGAGCGTACCAGGTATGAAAAGTGGTTCACGGTCTGTTTTTTCTGCCCAGTATCTGGTGCAGGGCTGGTTGATCAGTCTGCCGTTCTCAATCCACGTGACATTACTGGAAGCAAGACCCTCCTCGTTGAACGGGTTTCCCTTAAGAGTACCGTTGACCTCACTTCTCATTGTGAAATTGCCGCCGGTGACCAGTTCGCCCTGTCTGCCCGAAAAGACAGTAAGCCCTTCATCGGCGGGTCTGGCATTCAGTGACCAGGCTATGAATGGAAACAGGCCGGTCACAGCCTGGGGTTCCAGGATCAGCCTGTACTCTCCCGGCTCAAGTTCCCTCTGATTCTCATCGGATTCGACTTCGGCTGCTACTTCTCTTATCGCGTCATCCACCGGAAGATCGTCCCATGCCTCTGCGCTGAGAAGTCTGAAACTGGATGGTTTACCCCTGTCCAATGTAAGCCTCATGTAGGCCTGTGTTGATCTGTGATGTGCCAGGTTGCCGGTTGAGGTGCCGATGGCGGTACTCTCGAAACTCATTCCAACAAGACCCGAGGCTTCCATACCGTTCTTCTTTGCATTGGCGATCGCCCTCGCCGCAGCTTCAGTGCGTCCTGAGGGATCCGCTTCGGCGGTTAAGCTGTCCCATGCATCAATGACCGGATACACCTGCCCTGCAGGAACAGGAGGCATGTATTCCGGATCGGGGGAGGCGGTCTTCAGCATATCCATAGCTTTATCAAGGATCTCAGGGATTGCATTGATATCTATTCTATGGGTTGAGTAAACGGATTTTCTCTCACCGTCACCCAGAGTGATCCGGAGTTTTCTCTCAAATGTATCCATGTTCTGTGTGATTCTGTTCTGACCGAACCTCACAGCGGCATCTCTCCTTTCAGTCAAAGTGGCAACCACATCAGAAACCTCAGCCTTTTCAAGAACCGCTTCGATTACCTCCAGAAGTTCTTCCCTGGTCATTCCGCACCCCTTCCCACTTCAATATTCCTGAATCTTGATGTGCTTGCTCCGTGGGTCATCCTGGCAGCCTGCACAGGTTCTCCTTTCCCACATGTGATGAGTCCCATGGTTTTGAAAAACCTGTCATCGGAAATACCGTTACAGGATCCCCAGAAATCTCTTGTCTTCGATCGGTAGATGACTTTTTTCAGCGGCTGCACCTTTTTCCCGTTTTTTATCTCCCAGAACATGTCTCCACCGAACTGGAAGTTTAGCCTTCTCTGATCGATGCTGAAGGATCCACGTCCCTCGATATAGACTCCTTTGTTCACGTCGGAAATCAGATCATCAGGTGTAATTGGCTCTTTCCCGGGTTCCAGGTAGAAGTTAGGCTGTCTGTTTATCGGGAAACTGGCGAAATCCATGGCCCTGCAGCATCCTGTACTGTGTTTTCTGTTAACAAGAAGAGCGGTTTCTCTTACGGAACCGAACTGCTGGAATATTCCATCCCTGACTGTATACCATTTCTGCCCTGGTACACCATCATCATCCCAGCCCCAGCTCGCAACTCCGTAGGGCATTGTGTTATCCGCAACGAAATTGACGATCTCAGAACCGTATTTCAGCTTCTCCTGATCATCTATATTCAGGAAGGTCCGCCCGGCCATGCTTGCCTCCCATCCCAGGACTCTGTCACTTTCAGTGGGATGGCCAACCGATTCATGCATTGCCAGGCTGAGATGAGTTCCGTCCAGGACAAGGTCCATCACTCCCGAGGGACCTTCGGGAGCCTTGACCTTCATTATGGCTTCCTCACTTGATTTCTCAGCCCAGAACTTCATGTCAACCTGTTCAATCCACTCCCAGCCGGCAATCCTTGCACCTTCCTGAAAACCTCTGCTCTGCATATCATCGTTATGAACAGCGTATGCCATGATATCCGGCAATGAAAAAACCAGGTCGGAAGAAACCAGCGTACCCTCAGTATTGCTGAAGGCTCTTCTTTTCCTCTCGAATCGAAGACGGCTCAAGCTCATATTGATAAGCTTCGATGCGTGCATTATGTCGGCAACTCCGGCCAGAAGATCAAGCTTCTCCGATCTGGGAATCTCAAAAGGATTCCTTTCGCATGGTCCATCGTAATGTCCAATCGAGGGAACTTCTTCCGAAAGCCTCACTGAGCCTTCCATTACACCAGCTCCGGCCCGGGCTACTGAGACTGCCCTGTCAACGGTTTTTTCAACCAGATCCGAATCAAATCCGCTGCACGAGGCAAAACCCCAGCATTTATTAACAAGAACCCTGATACCAACCCCCTGGCTAGCCTGGAGTTCGGCCTCATCCAGTCTCTGCTTTCTGAAAGTCAGGCTTTCAAAGTCGGTATTCTCAATCCTGGCATCACCGTAGTCCACGGAGCGGTAGCGAAGCTGACCAACTATCCTCTCGGCAAGGTCTCTCATCTCATTAATCATCGTTATTTCCTTCCAGCTCTTTATCAGATATGGCTCTACCGGCAGGGTTACTCTCAACTCTTTCCAGGATTTTCGTCATCTGCATATTGTAGCCTTTTCTCGTTCCTAACCGTTTATTGATTACGACGGCAGCTACAATTCCGGCAACGAGTCCTGCGCCTGCTCCCAGAGCTCTCTGGAGATCGGTGCCGTTCATCATAAACAGGTATCCTGCGAACAGGAGACAGATAGGAAGGAGAAAAGTTGAAGCGATAATCGTTAGAGATGCGGAAGATCTCAGTTCAAGCTCCACCAGATCTCCTGGAGAAGCACCAATGTCGTTGGGCATCCAGAAATCAGCATTCTTGCCTTTACCACCGGACAGGGGAAGGCATGTATGCCTGGCTTCGCATGAATCGCACTCATTACCATCCACGGGGCAGATGAGGGCTTCCTCTCCCCTGACTTTTCGAACAAGTCCTTTTCTTGTCATATATCTCCAGACTCAGGTCGTCCTGAAAGCGATATTCGGAATATCGCAGACAGCAGTTCGAGGTTGACATTTAATAATGCAATTGGTAATCTGTGAATTTCAGCGTACTCTGACCAGCCTGTCTGGTTTCTCAGCTTTCATGGTACAGGAGAAAACATGTATTGTACCGCTCTGACTTTATCCATCTTTCTCATAGCAGTCCATAACGATTTTGAGGATTTCCTTTCCATCAGGGATTTTGATTCGGCACTTGAATCCGCGGGAGATTCCGATTCTCTGAGTGCGGTGGTTTTCCGGGAGGCCGGTAACTATTCGATGGCTGCCATGCTTTTTGAGAAGGCTTTCGAGGAAAAACCTTCTGCCGGGTTGTTCACCGCTATGTGGGAATCAGTGGCTTCCTCCACAGAACATTCTCCTTCATTGACCGCCGCGTTTCTAAGGGAACAGATACTGGAACTGGAGGGCGTCCTTTCATGGGGGCCGGAGGATCTTGTGTCCCTGATAGAATCCTCCAGCGCACTGGGGGACAGCCTGTTTACAGACAGCCTTGTTCAGGTTCTTGTCGAAGGTTTTCCTGAATCCCCCGAAGCCTCGGAAGTAATAGGCTGGGAATTCTATGACATGCTCTATCCGGTCTGGTATGATGATTCGGCGAGGATAAAGGTTCTGGGGGAATTCCTTGATGACTGGGGAGACAGATCAGACCTCTGGCGCAGCAGAGCCTGGCAGTACACGCTTTCCGCGGTTATTGAAACAGCGGACTCTTCAAACTGGAAAGACTATCTGAATGAATGGCTTGAAGCCTGTCCGGAAGATCCACAGGTCTTCCTCAGTGGTTCAGCTCTACACATAGACAGGGATTCATCATGGTCGGAAGCACTCGATCTGGCTGAAAAGGGTTTAGCCCTTATCAAGGAAGGATGGGCTCCATGGGGAATGCCGGACGAAGAATGGCAGCTGACTGGTCCGGCGCTAGAAGCAGGGCTTCAATTCAGGAGGCTGTTTGCGATGGCCGGTTCGGGCAGAAGGCAGGAAGCCCTCATGGAACTGGCTACGGCCATATCAGATACGGATTTCAATACGGATGATTACCACACAGAAGCTTCACTGTACTGGCTTTGCGGAAGGCTGAGCCTTGAGAATGGAGATTCTTTAGAGGCTCTTAACAACTTTGCCGATGCAGCTGTTTCAGGGGAAATACGGAACCAGTGGAGTGGTGAAGCGATTGATGCCATGGACAGCCTCCTGCCTCCCGATATCAGCCCTGTCCAGTGGGCAAGGGAGCAGAGGGAATACTCCGGGCCGGTTTTCACCGATGCAACCCATCTGCTGGGTCCGGACAGCATGCTTGCGGGAAGCAGAGTCTCCTGGTGCGACTGGAACTGTGACGGCTTTCCCGATCTTTTCGCAGGACATTCTCTTTTTCAGAACTTTGGCGGTTCATCATTCAGAGATGTCACCTCCGAAGCAGGCCTGGATTCATGCAGGGGCAACGGCGGGATATGGGGCGACATCAACGGGGATGGACTGCCGGATCTTGTTACCTCAGGTAACCCGGTTCAGGTTTTCATAAACAAACACGGTACCCTTGAAGAGGTTACTGAAGGCATAGGTATCACTAAAGCTGAATCAAGTGTGGAGGGGGTCGCCCTTCTTGACTGGAACGCGGACGGCTGGCTGGACCTCTATCTCGCCAGTTACGAAAGAACCGGCAACCTGGATTCGGGAACCAAAGATGCATTCTATTTCGGAGGCGAATATGGCTTCATCAAAGTGGGTGACAGTATAGGAATGGTACCGTTTCTTGAAGAACATCTCTGCGGAAGAGGCGTGAGTCCATGCGATTTCGACCTTGATGGAGACATTGATATCTTTGTATCCAACTACAGGCTCCAGGAGAATTTCCTCTGGGAGAACGAAGACGGTACTGCAGTAAATTCAGCTCTTCATAGGGGGGCTGCAGGTACAAATACCTCTGGCTGGTGGGGACATACAATAGGAAGTGCCTGGGGTGACTTTGATAATGACGGAGACTGGGATCTTTTCTCGGCCAACCTTGCCCATCCAAGGTATATCCCTTTCTCAGACAGAAGCATGTTTTATGAACAGCAGGACGGATATTTCACAGATATGAGAAGCAGTGCCGGCATAAGATTCGAGGAAACGCATTCCAATCCTCTATGGGGGGATTTCAACAACGATGGGTGGCTGGACCTTTTCATTACTTCAGTGTATCCTGATAGACGAAGTTTTCTCTACCTGAACCTGGGAAACGGGAGATTCGAGGACGTAACCTGGCTTTCGGGAACCAGGATTTTCAACGGCTGGGGAGCTGCGACGGCGGATTACAACCTTGATGGAAGGCTTGATCTTGCAGTGGGTTCAGGAGAAGGCCCCATCCTTCTGGAGAATATTTCCACAGGAGGGAACTGGATACTTGTGAGT
>DAOWFD010000195.1 GCA_030638185.1 Candidatus Aegiribacteria sp. | reverse complement strand
TCTTGCAGCAGGTGGTGATGCGGCTGCTGCCGCATCGGTGCTCAATGTTATGGAAGATGTTCAGATCAGTTCGATGGTTTATTCCGAAGTTCTGGCGGTGACCATTCGTGAGGAAGAAGATTACATGGATCTTGTCACCGGGGACTGGGGCCTGAATTTCAATCTATGTGTGAACATGGGCATGGAGGAAGGATTAAGCCCATCCGGCAGATACTTCGCCTCGGGAGCTGACGGAACAGACGTTAACAGGGGTCCGGTCTACATTTTCGATCTTCAGACAGGTCAGAAGTACACCACCTGGCAGTCGATCAACTCCAACTCCCGCTGGATCCATGGCGACTTCATGCTTATTGAGGCGGTTGCCTCCCCTGAAGCGGATACGCGCTCGGGCATAAGTGACATGCCATGGATAAATTACTCCTGTTTCTGCGGAGACGGCTTCGAGACAAGGGACATAGTACTGCTGCGGGAAAATAGAGCCTGGCTGGTCCTTCCCGAGGACCAATACTACAACTATCGTCTTGAGAGTGACTGCGGTATTGAATCTGATATGCTGTACTTCGACGTGGTAGCATCTCTCAATGTAGTTCCGGCCGTTCTGGGACTCGAGACCACGAATGACTTTCTAACCTGGATAGATTCCATGGGCGGTTATAACGACGCATTTCCCTCATTCGTTTTTCGTGTTTATGTAGATACACTCACCATGAGCCTGGACCGAATAGAGAGAAGAGACGACTGATTACCCTCTGCTGAGAATTCCAGACTTGTTTCAGACCGAAATCGAAGTTGGATGAAAGCAAGTACACTGAGTTATTGAAGATCAGCGGATCTCGAACTGCTTCAGTAAGAAAGATACAGCGCGTCCATGGAAACCCGCGCTCCAGGTGCGAACTCGGTTTCCATGAACGCGCTGTCCACGGACCGGAGGAAGCCCTCAGATAATCCTTCTATCCGAATAGATCGGACACCTCGGATTTTCCACCGGTAAGTATAAACGTGAGTGGTGCCTTCTC
Source organism: Candidatus Aegiribacteria sp. (assembly GCA_030638185.1). GTDB lineage: Bacteria > Fermentibacterota > Fermentibacteria > Fermentibacterales > JCC-6 > Aegiribacteria. The sequence continues at coordinate 4,685 of DAOWFD010000195.1, read as the reverse complement.
TTTCAAGGCAGACAGCATTCTGTGAGCAATATCTCTGATATCCCACTGGGCGTGTACATCTTCACGTAGCCTTGAAAAATGGTAAAGTTCTCGTCCATTCATGTTGAGAACTACCCTTCTCCTGTGGGCATTTGTCAGCATATAGGGATACAACTTCCCCAGTGTGCCTGCCGTTCTTTCCGCTTCACGCAAGCCTGTAATGAAATCCTCCTCCATGCCGGCATCGGAAATGCTGGATGGAATCGTTACTCCAAGAATCGGATCGTAAACCGAGACCAGCCTGCTGCACATGCGATGCCTTTTCAACTGGGCAAACGCTGTTGCCGAAAGAACCAGCTGGAATTCAGCCCTGAAAAATTCCCATATCCTGGGGAGGGTATCATGGATTCCAAGTCCTGAAAGGGCATCTATGAAAAGCTCCTCCCTGCTCTGCCCGTCAAGTTCAGACCACATCTTCTCGGCGGATTCAAGGGATTTGCCGCTGCTCCATTGAATAAGCAGGGACCCCACCTTTGAATCGTCATCACAATCCAGAAGCAATACGTTATCAAATGGCTGTGATTCAACCGGAGACATGGAATGAGCGAATATGTCCATGGCTGTGGGCTCAAGAAACAGGAATAGCGAAGGAGCCGCTTCAATTGCCAGTTCAAGAAGTCTGGCGGCAATCATCCTTACTTCCGCAAAGGGATGACAGGACAGTCTTCTCACCATAAGCTCAAGTTCTCTGGCGTTGACTGTCATGCCCATCTGGCACGCAGTGGCAAGGGGAAGCACATACCTTGCATCCTCCTTCGCTTCGTCTTTCTTAAGACCGATGCTGCGAAGGCCGTCGTAGATTTTATTGTAGAGCTGAAAAAGTTTCGATGCGCATTCGCGAAAATTCCCTTCGAAGTCCCTATCCAGCTCCGGAGGTACTACCAGATCTTCACCTATGCGGATGTACCTCTGTGATTTCTCCGTGAAACTGGCCAGGCGGAAACTCTGAAGTTCCTCCGCTGCAAGCCTTGAAACATCAATAATATCAAAATTGAATACGGCATGCTCGGCAACTGACCCGTGGCCGTAATCGAAGATGATGCATCTGTTGGATGCCCGGGCTTTCTCCACTTCCGCGGCCGCTTCCATCCGGAGAATGTTAATCGGCCTGGGGTACCGGCTGATTCGTGTATAGGAGGCTGAAAGTGTTTCATGGGCACCTCCCCCGTTCTGTATATCGGGGTTGTATGCAGCCAGCTGGATATTCATTGTTCCCCTTTTCCGTTTTTCATTGAAAGCTCCGCTGTGATCAATGCAAGTGGATGATCGAAGGGAAGCCTTTCAAACATGAGATATTCTAACCTTGAGATTCTTTCAGGCCGGGATGGTAACTTAAGAACCTCTTCCCACCAGCCGATAATCTTCTTTACATCCATGATGTAGGGCATCATCTCAAAACCACCCTCGATTCCTTCGAGTGAATCGATGAATCTGGCCAGAACTCCTGACATGGACCTGAGTTTTGTAATCAGCTGTTCTGAAGGTCCGCCGGAAGCGGCATTTTCAAGCTCCAGAAGCAGGTATTCAGTCGCTTTACCAGCATGCCAGGGAAGATAGTGAAACCCGCTTAGAATATCCCAGGCCTGTGGCATATCCCCCAGCTCTGAAGGCCAGTCGCAGCTGACTCCTGAAGCCTGAAGAAGCATATAGACAGCATGAAGGGCCACTGGAAAACATGATGAAGGGTTGAGGAAGTAAGAGTACTCATCGGGTATCCTGTCCTGCAGGCCGGCGAGGTATATCCTTCTCAGGCTGTAATCATCAGCCAGGAGATTATCCCATATTACCGGCTTGCCGCCAAGTAATTCCCGCGCTCTCGTCATGATATTTTCATCAAGTTCCCGGGATATCACACCGTTCCCTGTCCAGAAGGATTTCCAGCCACAGGGTACATTGTCTCTCCATGCAGAGAGGTATTCGTCTCCGTCATATTTCTCCATAAGTTCGAGGCAGTAAATAGAGGGGCAGAGGTATATCATGCAGTCAAATCCATTTAGAGCTTCCCGAGCCAGCTTAAACTGACGGACAGCAAGTGAAGCATCCGCTCTTTCAGGAATGTCATCAAAAAGTACGGCTATCCCGGAGGCACCGACATCAACAGCTCTCCCGGCTTTCTTCCTCAGATAATCGCTATCACCGGTATTGAATTGCCATGGACTTATACCGAATATGAACTCCAGTCCTGCTCCCACAGCAGTATCGATAGTTTCCGACAGTTGCGACCAGTTCTCTGCCGGATAATCTTCCCTCCACCTGAGCCTGTGGAAAGGATCATTCTTGGGCGCGTAGACAAAAGCAGCTTTATCAAGAAGTGACAGATATCGAATCAGAATCCTTCTCTGGCGGGCACTATAGGGCTTGCCGTAGAACCCTTCAACTACTCCGTACAACATGAATTCCCCGATCACTACTCGTTGACTTCCCGGGTACCTTTTCCTAGCTTTGATGCTTGAATCTACAGGAATATTCCATTCTTTGAAATACCTTCATTCTCATCAGGAGGATCAGATGTCCAGGAAAATAGTCGAAGCTGTTCCGAATATTTCGGAGGGACAGAATAAAGAATTGATCGATGAAGTTGTAAAGGCTGCATCCTCAGTTGCAGGCTGCAGAGTTCTTGATGTTGACCCGGGTGCTGCAACAAACAGAACCGTTATCACCATCGCCGGCAATCCCGAATCAGTAGTGGAATCGTGTTTTCAGCTTATCATGAAGGCCGGTGAGCTTATCGATATGCGCACGCAGACTGGAGAGCATCCCAGACATGGCGCCACAGATGTTTGCCCCTTCGTACCGGTCTCCGGTATAACGATGGAGGAATGCGCTGAACTCGCCCGGAAACTTGGAAAACGGGTAGGAGAAGAACTTGGAATACCTGTTTACCTGTACGAAAAGGCTGCTTCCAAACCGGAATGGGAGAAGCTTCCAAACATCCGTGAGGGAGAGTACGAAGCTCTTCCCGACAAACTTGGAAAGCCTGAATGGAAACCGGATTTCGGTCCCAACGAATGGAATGAAAGCGTTGCTAAAACCGGAGTATGCACAATAGGAGCAAGGAATTTCCTTATCGCTTACAATGTGAACCTGAACACGAAGGATCCCGGTGTTGCCAGGGATATCGGCCTTACCATAAGAGACAACGGCAGATTTCTTCGTGACGGCAACTGGAAATTCATCCGTGATGAAGACGGTAATAAAATAAAGCAGCCGGGCAAACTTCAATGTTGCAAGGCAACGGGCTGGTACATAGAGGAGTACGATACTGCCCAGGTGACAATGAATCTTACCGATCTCTCCGTTACTCCCCTTCACAAAGGCTTTGAGGTGGCAAGGGAAGAAGCGGAGAAGCTTGGAGCACGGGTTACAGGTTCTGAAGTGGTCGGACTTCTGCCGTTAGGCGCTATGCTGGAAGCCGGACGGTTCTATATCGAGAAGCAGAACGCGGGTCTTACATCAACAGGGAGACAGAGCAAGACGATAGGTGTCCCTCAGAAGGAATTGATCGAGATCGCCATCAGATCGATGGGTCTTCGAGATGTAGCACCCTTCAATCCGGAAGAGAAAATCATCGAATACATGGTTGCCGAAAAAGATGTGAACCTTTCGGGCAAAACCTGCAGCGATTTCGCGGATGAACTTTCGACTGATTCCCCCGCACCGGGAGGCGGTTCAGCCGCAGCACTCATTGGCGCCCTGGGGGCTTCCCTGGATGCAATGGTAGCCAACCTGACGGTGAAGAACAGAAAATGCAGAGATAACTGGGATCTGATGCGGGAGATCGCCCCCGAAGCACAATCCCTCAAGGACGATCTTCTGAATGCGATCGATGATGATACCGCCGCGTTCAATGCCTGGATGGCTGCAGCCAGGCAGGACGGAGACGTAGAGGCGGCCGTTAAGAAAGCAATAGAAGTACCCCTCAGGGTACTCAGTCAGTGTCCGAAAATTATCAGAATGTCGTCATCCCTTGAAGAGAAGGGCATGCAGGCTTCGGTTTCCGACGCGGGCGTGGCCGCGGCGGCAGCCAGGGCGGCAGCGGTAAGCGCATACTACAATGTGCTGATTAACCTCGGAGAAATAGAGGATACTGAGTTCGCTAAAAGTACAAGGAAAGAAGCTGAGGAATACCTGACGGAATCGCTTGAGAACGCCGACAGTGTATTCAATAAGGTTCGGGATAAACTAATTAAAAAAATGGAGGGCCAGGACTCTTGAGTACTATAGAACGAACATTGTTCAAACCTCTGGATATTCCAACCAATACAAAGAAGGCACTGAAGGAATTCTGCCGGAATGCCAGGGGTGATATTTTAAGGATGACTACACTTGCGGGAAGCGGGCATCCCGGTGGTTCAATGTCTTCACTTGAAATCTTCGCCCTGCTCTGGTCTCAGACCAACGTGGATCCGAAGGACCCGCTGAAGGCCGGGCGGGACAGGATCATAGTGAGCCACGGGCATACTTCCCCCGCTGTCTACGCCACACTGGGCAGACTCAAGTTCTTCAACCTCAAGAGGGCAGTTGCCACTTTCAGGAAAGCCGACAGCCCCTTCGAAGGGCATATTGAAAGATCCATTCCCGGAGTTGAGCTTACAACGGGAAATCTTGGCCAGGGGGTCTCAGCCGGAGCAGGAATGGCAGTTGCT
>DAOWFD010000125.1 GCA_030638185.1 Candidatus Aegiribacteria sp. | reverse complement strand
GATATGCCAACCGGTACACGGGCTCCAAGCTTCGCATTATCGCCCAGAACAACTCTTCCTCCAATACCGTAATAAACAGGTATCAGGCCACTGGAATCGTTAATGAGACTGTAATTGTGCCAGAGGAAATCGGCATGTATGTGGAGTTTATCATTCTTGTCCCTTAGAGACCAGGATAGTGCTCCGTCAAGGGCAGTATTTCTATCGAACCACGTCTTCGCGCTGATTCCGGTAGGTTCTCCCAATATAACACCAAGTTCAAAGCCTCCGGGACCAGTGGACGAAAACAGAAGCGAAGTGATCAGGAAAACAATCATGTCAGGCTCCTTATCTGTAATATTAAGTATGTAGTTTTATCAGATCTTCATATCTCAATTATAGAATTTATACTTATGTACTACTGGTATGCAAGAGCATCGTTTGTAGTTAATGATTTAAATGCATATATAACAATTATATAATTGCGTATTTCAACGCAGCCAGCAAGCGTTCAGTTATATTCTACGGGGCAGAAAGAGCTCAGACAGCAGTTGCGAGTTTATCACTGATAATTACGCTGCCAGGAATGAGTATGAACTAATGAAAGCCTTTACCAATGACATTTCAACATTACAAGCACTGGACAATCGTCTACCTTATAATTAAGAATATATAGTCATGTATTCGTAAGAATTATTGAGTAGTCGTTTATCGTGAAAACTGCCATTCAAATCGAAAGGAAACAAAATGGAAGAACTTCACAAAATACTGGAAGGGCTCGTTGAAGTCAGCGGTATTGATGTTGCCGTCTGCGTTGGAAGAGATGGCTTTGTTATTGATGCCGCATCGACCGGTAAAGCTGATACCGAAGCCATAGGAGCGATGGTATCCACCGGTATGGGTTCCGCTGAAAGTGTGGGCCGTGAGCTTGGCCTCGAGGAAATGGATCAGGCGATGATGGAGTACAAGAACGGTATAGTCATGATGACCGCTCTGGGCAGCGATGCCCTTCTCGTCGTTGTTGCATCCAAGGATGCAAATCTTGGAGGAATCCGTCTTCAGGTAAGAAGAAGCGCTCCCAAACTTGTGGAAGCACTTTAATTATATACTTTCCGGGAAGCGGGTATTCTGAGGATGCATTTACCAAAACGTGAAGATGCTATGGCAATTAAGGATATTCTCTCCAAACTTGTTAAACGTTCAGAAGCCATTACGGCTTTGCTGATAAGCCGTGAGGGTGTTTGCATCAGCAAGGCTGGCAACGTGGAGACGCTTAACTCCACAGCCCTTGCCGCTCTTGTTGCAGGGATGTTCTCCGCTACAAGAGAAGTAGCGAACATCGTAGGCGAAGATCAGTTCTCGATTTTGCTGCAGCAGGGGGAGAAGCGCCATATTCATATTTCTCTGATTGGTCAGAGAAATATGATGATAGTGGTTTTTGAGGATTACAGAAGAATTGGACGCGTCCGTCACGAAGCCCGGACAATAGGTCCCGATCTTATCAGAATACTTGAGAGCAGGGAGAAATCCAAGAAGGAGGATTCTGGGGACATTTCCGTTCCTGAGTTCAGGGAATATGCTCTGAATCTCATTGACAGGATTTTTGTGGTTGGTGAAGAGGAAAATGCCTCATCTTGATCCGACAGAGAAGCAGATAGTCTTTAAGATCGTATACTTTGGCCCTGGAATGAGTGGTAAGACAACGAACCTTCTGTATATCCATAAGACCTTGACTGACAAATACAAGGGAGAAATGCTTGTTCTTGACACGGAAAAGGAGAGAACACTGTTTTTTGATTTTTTCCCCGTTTCGCTTGGAACCGTTCAGGGTTATTCCCTTAAATTCCATCTGTATACCATTCCCGGACAGATATTCTACGAAGCCAGTCGAAGGATCATACTCGTTGGAGCTGACGGGGTGGTATTTGTTGCTGACTCGTCAGCTGACAGACTGGATGACAATATTGAAATGTTCAGGTTGATGAAAGAGAATCTCAGGAGTAACGATATTGATCCAACATGTTTTCCTATTGTATTGCAATACAATAAACGTGATCGTAATCCGAGGCTTGAAATTGGTGAAATAGAGAGAGAGCTTGAATTATACGATATTCCGGTTACCGAATCCATAGCCATCGAGGGCAAGGGAGTGATGAAAACGTTACAGGTTGTCAGTAAGGAGATCATAAAGCGTTTTCAAATAAGCTGATGTGGAAAGGATCAATTATCTTTTATGGCCATTAACGGTACACTGAGTGATATTGGTTTCGTTTCGCTGCTCCAGTTTCCCAATTCCAGCAGGAAGACAGGTCTGCTTACAGTGATAACAATTGATGGCAAGGCTGAGTTCTACTATAGAAAGGGTGAGCTTGTACATGCCAGGTACGGTAAGAAGACGGGCAATGAAGTTCTTGTGGATATCGTGGACTGGACTGAAGGTCAGTTCACGTTCGAACCCGGACTGGAACCGGAAGAGACAACCATCACGGATGACCTTCACCATGTTCTCATGTGGGCACTCAAGGAG
>DAOWFD010000243.1 GCA_030638185.1 Candidatus Aegiribacteria sp. | reverse complement strand
CGGGCTTTTCAGCTTCCGGCTCGGTCTCTTCTTCCTCGGGCTTTTCAGCTTCCGGCTCGGTCTCTTCTTCCTCGGGCTTTTCAGCTTCCGGCTCGGTCTCTTCTTCCTCGGGCTTTTCAGCTTCCGGCTCGGTCTCTTTTTCCTCGGGTCCTTCGGATTCAGGTGCGTTGAAAATAGCTTCCAGCGTCTTGTTTGAACTGAAGATGCCTTCTTTCTCCTCGGGTTCTTCTACCTCCGAATCGACTTCCGTCTCAGCTTCCTCCATTGAGGATGATGTGCCGAATATCTCATCCAGACTTGTTACAGCATGCTTCTTCTCCGCTTCGGTATCACCGGTCTCTTCAGATTTTTCCTGGGAATCATCCGAATTCGCAAATGCTGACTGCAGGGTCTTGGAGGTGGATACTCCAATATTCTCCAGTAGTTCTGAAACTTCATCCTCTTCTTCCTCTTCTGAATCACCTGATAACCCGATATTCTTCAGAAGTCTTTCCACACTGTCCTCACCGTCAACTCCAGAATCAGCGAATAATTCATCCGATGGAACATCAGGAAATACCTGCATTCCGTCTTTGAATTTATCATCTTCATCATCAGTGTCTGTTTCTCCGGATCCGTCACTCAGGGAAGTATTGAAGATATCTACAAGGTTGACACCGGAATCCTTGGTTCTGGTTTCAATTCTCTTAACGGCCACATTGGCACCGTGATGGTCAGGTTCATCATCAAGTACTACACTGTAATTGTCCCGAGCCAACTGGTATTCTCCCAGCTCTTCAAGAACCTGTGCCAGTCTGAAATTATTGCCGGTGTTTCCCTCATCAAGTGTTATGAGTATCTCAAGCTGTGACCTTGCTTCAGACCACAATTCCATACTCATACAAGTGTCCGCTAGAATGCTCCTTGCCTTGGGCCTGGTTCCGATCAGGGAGATTGCCTTCTGCAGCAGCTCCCTGGCTTGTTCCGGAAACTCCTTTGCCAGGTATCCTTCGGCATCGTTACACAAAGTATCGTAAGTTTCGCCAGTAAATGTATCAGACATATTTCCTCCCTGATGAAATGCTGAATTCGCTGGTATCACCGGTATTAACGAAATCAGCAAACCCTAAACGATCCCTAATACCTGATTGACCGCTATACCAGTCAGGGTGGCGGAGAGAGAGGGATTCGAACCCTCGAGAACGAATACACGCCCTACACGGTTTCCAACCGTGCTCCTTCGACCAACTCGGACATCTCTCCGCATATACACTAAACCGCAAAAGACACCAGCAGTATAACCATAAGATGCTGATGATTCTTGCAGGTTAATTGATAGACAATATAGGAAAAACTGTCAACTTGCGCATATTCCGCCTGGTGGGGTCGGGTCTTTACTACTAGCATTTTAGTTTGATAGATGGGTCATGACAGATGGGATCATGTCTTGAATCTTAGCGTTTTACTTGTTACGACTGCAACGAATGCTAAGATTCAAGGCCTGACCCCTTTTGCCAATAATGCTAAGATTCGAGAACCCCCCCTTAATTTAATTCCTGAGTTTTTCAAGATTCTGTTTTGCATAGGGAATCAATCCGACTAACTCCTGCAGGTCAACACAGACATATTCCGCGCAGTCAGCGCAGGAATTAATATTACGCTCCGCTGCACAGAGACGAATGGAACACTCGTAACAATGTGAGAAATGAACACCTTTTCTTGATTTACAGCCCATACAATTAATGTCATCGGGACTGATGTCCGCATCGTATATCTTCGACCACTCCTGTGCGATCTTCCCTTTGTAATATTCATATCCACTAAGAGTTGCGAGATAGGCAGGACATTCGGCACAGTTCAATCCGAAATAAGCTATCTGAGACATATCATTCCCCATTCAGAAGCCTGTCCCTTAATTCATGGACAAACCTGGAAACAGGTAAACCCATTACATTGAAATAGCATCCTTCAATCCTTTCCACAAGTAGACTCCCGTACCCCTGAATACCGTATGCGCCTGCCTTATCAAAAGGTTCTCTGGTGGAAACGTAGGCCTTTATTTCATCGGCTCCGAGGCTTCTGAACAAAACCCTGGTCTCCTCGACGAACTGCATATCAATTCCCATTTCCGGCCACAGGACACAGACTCCGCCGAATACAGAGTGCCATTCTCCGGAAAGCCTGCCGAGCATCTCAGTGGCCTGATCTTCATCATGAGGTTTCCCAAGGAGTTCATCACCCAGGGCTACCATAGTATCCGCACCCAGCACAGGATCACCGCTGATAGAGGAGAGAATGCTTTCCGCCTTCTTCCTTGCCCAGTACTGAACGACTGAATCAGGAGATTCATCTATCCATGTTTCTCTTACATTTCCAGGGATCTGTACAAACGGTATCCCGGCCATTTCAAGGATAGCTCTCCTCCTTGGAGATCTGCTGGCAAGTACAAGTTGAGAACCGGTGGGATACCACCACATTATTAAGGTATCCGTTCGGAGGGGGAATCTATCATGATGGTAACCGGGCCGTCATTTACCAGACTGATCTTCATCATTGCCCCGAATACACCCGATCGAATCTTCAGCCCCGAATGGGATACGATCTCGACAAAAAGATTGTAGAGCAGCTCAGCCGTTTCAGGCTGAGCGGCATTCATGAAGCTGGGTCGCCTTCCCTTTCTTGAATCGGCGTGCAGGGTAAACTGGCTTACGATCAGGATATCTCCGCCTATATCACTCACCGATAGATTCATACTGTTGTTCGAATCGGGAAATATCCTCAGGCCAGTTATTTTCCTCGACATCCATTCAAGATCCTCTTCGGCATCCGATCTGCCGAAGCTTACGAGAGCAAGCAGCCCAGGTCCTATTTCACCTGCGGTCTTACCCTTAATTGATACGGATGCTCTGGAAACCCGCTGCAGAAGGGCTTTCATAAACCGTTTTCTTCATCAACCTGATTAAGCTCCTCATGGATAGAACCCGGGATACCAGCCGCTACAGCAACCACTGTTCCGACGATACTGCCAAGGGCAGCAGGCAGACCTGCAAGCTGAAGATACCTTCCCAGTCTCAGGTGTTTCACGGATCTTTTCCTGTATGCTGCCAGACGCATGAGTGATCCGGAGGCAAACAGAACCAAGCCTGCCCAGCGTAGAATCCAGGGTGGACCGTAGGTGGTGAGTTCCAGAAGAAAACTGTCGACTGCACTTACAAGCAGAACAGCATAAAAAACCGTATAGGGGAGGCTGGTAGAGCCCCCCCTGTACTTCGATTCAGCTGCGCTCCAGAAAAGGTAAAGCAGCACGGTGGCGCCGCATACCTGGAATTCCCTTGAGTGCAAGGGCAGGGTTTCCAGGTCGATTATACCCAGTAACCAAAGCACTCCTATCAGCACCAGTACCGTTATCGATCGTAGAACCATCAATCCTAAAGAATCCCCGACCAGTCATCCTCTTCGGGATTACCTCCAAGCCCGTCATGGTTTCCATCAAGCAGGTTCCCATACTCATCGGCAACTCTGTATGATACGAACAGAGTAACAGTTCCTTCAGCGTTACGCTGAAGCAGGCAGTTGACTGCCGAAGGGTCCACACTGGTTTCGAAGACAATGGGAATGGAACCGTTATTATCGATTACCTGAATGTTGGCGGCGGTGAATGTTCCGTCATCCATAACCACATCATCACCGGTCAGACTTTGTTCAAACTCAATATACACTTGGGCGTTTCCGGACATCAGAGTTGCCTGGTCTACCGAGGGTGGTGCAGCATGAGTGGTTGAATCATCCACGATCTGGAAATCCCACACAAGATCCGGTTCGTTTGGCCAGACATAACCGTCACCGTTGGTATCAAGGTAGTTACCTGCAGAATCCGCGATCTGTGCGGACAGTCTTAGTGTGTATCTGGTTCCGTAGGACAGGCTGTCCTTGGGTTCAGTAGTAATCCCAGTCGATGTTACGGAGAGTATCTCCAGGATTACCGAAGATGAATCGGCAGTTCTTACCATGGTAAAATTGTTCAGCGTAAGCTGATCTTCATCCATGGGGCCATTATTGAAGAGAACCCTTGGCTGGGGAAGAAGATTGCCTACATTCCCTGTATTGGGAAAATTGCCGCTGATGCCCGGTGGAGTGATGTCACGTATTTCTGCAGACCCGTTAAAAAACGCAAACAGTCTGTCATCCCATGGGGATCCGTCGTACAGAGCATTGTGATTCGGGTCAAGCTCATTTCCTACGATATCCAGAATACTCCCGGCGTTAACCGTAAGAAGGTACGCTGTATCATCGGAGAATGTTCCAGCAAGTATAGCTGTTCTGATCTCGGGGTAATAGCTGATATTTGTGAATTGAATGGAACCCGCCCCCGGGTCCGTTTCAACCATCTCGAATGACGCGGCAGTAATGGTTGAAGGATCAATCTCCTTGTCAAAGCTCAGTATCACCGCATCCTGAATACCATCTTTTTCAGGGTCAAGGTCGCTGAATTGAAAATTGCCGAATCCGCCGCTCTCCGTTCCGGCCATATCGATATGCGGATGTTCGTTGCCGCCTTCCCGCTGCACTTCAGGGTCGGCTTTGAAGGGATTGTCTTTCGCGCACCCCAGAAGAAGCAGGAGCGAAAGTGAGATCCCCACTATTATCCTTTTCATAGTATATCCTTCTTCCATTGGCTAGAAAGACAGTGTTGCTGAAAGACGCCACTGGTCAAAACTGTCTCCAAGACCCATCAGATCTATCTGTATGTAATCGTTATATGT